>JAEUSA010000130.1 GCA_016788945.1 Leptospiraceae bacterium | reverse complement strand
GCTTCAAGCGAGGTCCAGATTCTATTGTTTCCGCTAGTAAAGTCCTGCCATACCTTGGGCTCCCGCGTATTTAGCGTCACAATAAAATTAGATTTACAGCAAACGCCAGAAGTCCAATCAATTACGACTTGAATTTTTTCTGTGGTGGTAATATCCACATCATTCCTGCATCTGAAGAGGTCAATTGAGAACAATGCGAATATAAACAGATAGCTAAGATTTCTCATTTATACATTTTTTCTACAACAGGGGCCATCCAAGCTTGTGTCCCGTAAGCCTCATGCTCTCAGCAGTCAAGCATAAATTGGAACCCAATTTTTGGAAGGGTGAACCTGGTTAGAAATCATTCTTGGTGGTATGTCTTGGTTATAGGGGCCTTCCTATGGCTTGCACAATGACCGCGGCCATTGTATGCCTTCTGCTTGCTCCAAAGATTGGATAGCAGAATAATCTTGCTGCCTATTCGCGTTTGTTCGATATGATTCCCTGCGAGAATTGGGCTGATTATTTCATTCTCCAGCCATTTATCCTCAAGTTGCCCATCGTGTGTGCTGATGAAACCAAAGACAGCCCCGGTAGTCCTCCCTAAGTCGGTTATTTTCCTCAAGAAGAGATCATATTTTTCCGGGTGCGCGTATTCAAAGTTGCCGGAAAAGAAGATAGTTAATATTGAGTATCCTGTTCCGCTGTGATTTAGCGAGCAATGTAAATCCGGAACAGAAAATCTCAGAGCCTCGTCGCATTTAGAATCTGCGCTTAGATGGTCTAAGAACAGTCCATCAAGCGGCTTGGCCGAACTAACATGTTCAAAAATAAAGATTGCGGTACTAGGCCGAGACATCGATCCTCTAAAAAACCGAGTTGCCTATTGTAATCACGATTTATTCTGGATCATAGAACAGTTCTGAAACCTTGGTATGCATTGATCGCCCGGCCGGCCTTGGCAAGGCTACCATATTTTTAAGTATTTTCCTGTTCTACAGAGTTTTGGTATACAAGGACCATATCTTTAAGACCTAATCAGCGGTGAGACTCCAACGCCGCGCGGGCCGATTTCTCTTCTTTAGCAATGTAATCCATCGGGTGATATTCACCCGGTGACGTAGACTTTTCTTGCATAATCACGCGATAGGTAGGGCTGAACATCGTTCTATCTGTGCTACCCGTCTCCTTTTTCAGTTCGCTATTCAACAGATTGTAGGCAGTCTCAGCCTCGCCAGCTTGTTCGCGCAAGATAAGGCTACCTTTGCTGCGCTTCCAAGTACAGCTCCGATCTTCGCGGTTGCCATTGTATGTCGTGAGGGAGACTGTACGGCATTTACCATTTCTTTGAATGTCCAGAAAATGGTGCTCGCTTGAATTGCTCTCGTCTACATAAAGAGCGATAAATTCGTCGGTTGCAGCAGACCGGATTCTCGTTTGCAACTCAGTGGAAATAGAAAATTCCTCAAAGCTATTGTCAGCTTTTTTAAAGAATCGTACGCCCGAAAGCGCCGTATCGGAATATCTCGAGCCTTTATAAACAGATACGATCTTCAAAGTGACCTGCTTTGCTTTCAGAGTAGTCTTCAGATCAATTTCCTGCCAAGACATTGTGTCTTTTAATGTGTAAATCGTCTCGGTGCCCTTATCCGCAGCAAACGCTATTTCTTTCACACGGTTGTTTAGCGCAAAGTACTTCGGATCACCATAACCATTACGGATGGCTATTCGCGAAATCCTGACTTTTTTATTGAAGAGAAATGTAACGGTTTCGCCAATCCCATCGTCGGCCTTGCCTTCAACCCAGCTTGCGGCGTCACTGCCGCCGAGTAACCAATCGGCACGGTACCGACCGCTTTCGACTTCGTGCTCGCTCGAGGCAATAATACCGGAAATCACCCCCGGAGTCCCATCGTCTTCGCCGCAATGTAAAATGATCATACCGGCCAATAACACAGAAGCTAATCTACGCATACGGGATTAGCAAACCAGGAAACAATAAAAGGTCAAGTATAAAGCACGCTGATGGCAGAAAGAATGGGTAACTCGCCGTTACGATGATTTCGGACTCAGAAACAGCCTTTCGATACGGCGGTGAAATTATAGCTGTTTAAACACACTCAACCTTTTATGCGGCTCGAAATGGGAAAAGATAACTTTGCCGAAACTAACTTTGGATCCCCAACCAGATCCTTGGGCCCCAGCGCTGGTAACACAGGAAAAAAGCTTACGCGCTGTGCCGCTACTGTACGGTCACGTCCCGCATGCCCTGGTCTCCGCGGTTGAAAAACGGAGATGACGCGCATGGCGGGGGTATTTTTTTCGCGGCGCTGCGAGCCGCAGAGTATTTTACGGGCCCTTAATAAATATCTGATCAACCTAAAATACTCTTGATGCGTCCTACCAGCTCGACCGAAGCTTCGATTTCGGCTTTATTTAGCGACACACTTTCCACGTTGCAGCCGAGCGAGATTTGCTTTTCACGCGCAAAGTCATAAAGCTCGGAAAAAGTTTGCACGCACAGCTCAATGGATTTGTCCAGAATATCGTGCGCATGCAAAAGTTCATTTTGCAACCAACGCGGCACCGAAACACCAAGCCAGCCCATGAAATCCAGAGTCTTTTTAGAGCCACAGGGGCTCAGAGTAACGAGTATGGGCGGAACTTGGCGATCAGCAGCGGCACAGCGGTAATGCAAATCGCTCAATAGGTTCTTGCTTGCTGTGACCGAGTACACTGCTTGTGTGATGAAAAATCTGCAACCTTGGTCCGCCTTGCGCAAGACACGCTCGTCTTCGCCACCTCGTGCTTCGTGACGCTCGGCAATTGCGACTCCGCCAAGAGGCGACTCAGATACGCGAGTACTGCGAACCCGATAAGCTTCGCTTAAACTTAGACTCACGGCTTGGGTCTTCGAAGGGGCGCCCACTAAGACGGCGGCTCCACCGAGCCCGTGCAACCGCGTTAGCCAGTCGACCAGCTGAGCTTCTTTCGAATGAGATACAGAATGGTAGACTACTTTGGGTTGGGCTACGCCGTCCAAGTAGTTGTAGGCGTAGTCGAGCGGGTCGATGGCTTTCAGAAATGGGAACGGCCGCTCGAGGTCAGTGCGGCTCGACTCGTCCTGTAGATCATACAGAACAAGCGCGTCGATGGGTAGTTTAGCGATCCGCCCAGTTTGAGATGCGGCGATCTCGC
>JAEUSA010000101.1 GCA_016788945.1 Leptospiraceae bacterium | reverse complement strand
TTGTAAAGAAAGACACGCGCCACGATGAAGAAACCAACGATTTCCGCAAACAGCATCATTGAAAGAAAATGTGTCTCGGGTGGTTCGAAGAGTAGAATCTGCGGAACCAGAAGAAGCAAGATACCGAAGAAGGTCAGCTGGATTCCATTCGTAGTGCGAACAGCCCGAAGCTCACCTGAGGTTAAACCTGTCGTGAGGCTGCGCAGCGAAAGCCAGTTATACAACCTCGTATTGCGAAACGGTTTGGGCATCGCGAAGCGATGCACCAGTTAGTGCAAGTCTGTCAAACGGATTTAAGATGCCTTGGAGAACTTACCCGCTTGGTAATCCATAAATGCCTGTTCTATTTCTTGCGCAGTATTCATAACAAACGGCCCATAGCGCGCGATGGGTTCAGCGATGGGTTTGCCGGCAACGACGATAACGCGAAAATCATCGCCGGCGATAAATGGTATTATATCCCCATCGCCCAAAATCAGCAAATCACCGCGGACCACCTTTTGCCCGGCGATTTCACCCGAACCGGAAACAACAATCACAAACGCCGCTTTGTCGGCAGCAACGGGAATTTCGGCGCTTTGCCCCGCTTTGAACTGCAGGTCAAAATAATCGATCGGGTAAAAATCCCGCGCCCCACCCCGAACTCCGCCTAAGTTGCCAGAAAGAATTTTGGCGGTATATGCCTTGTGTTCATAGACGGGGATATCTTTTGCCTGCAAATCTTGATAATGCGGTTCGGTCATTTTTTGTGCCGCGGGCAGATTCACCCAGAGTTGGTAACCCCACATGAGGCCGTTTTCCTGCCGCGGCATTTCTGAATGGATGATGCCGCTGCCCGCGCGCATGAACTGCGCGCCGCCGGGTTCGAGCAGGCCGCGGTTGCCGCGCGAATCGTTGTGCTCCATCTTGCCTTGGATAAGGTACGTCACTGTCTCAAACCCACGATGCGGGTGATTGGGAAAACCCGCGAGGTATGAATCGGGGTCATCACTGTAAAACGCGTCGAGCATCAAGAAAGGGTCATGCGCCATAAGTTCGCGCGTACCGATGTAGCGGCGCAGTTTGACCCCGGCCCCGTCAGAAGTCTCCATGCCTTTGAGGATTGTTGCGACTTTGCGAATGCTGCTCATATTGGCCAATTTAGCGCAATAATCGGATTTAGCCCAAATAATGCGAATTTATTGGCGGCTGAATAAGCGAAGCTTTTCCAGCATCTCAGGAGTAAGGATAAATGTGTAAGGCAAATTATCGATAGTTAGACGGTAAGCTAGCGTTTTTGCGCCCATCATTTTCTGCCATAACTCTGGCTGAAAAATAATCGTCCCAAAAATCTTATAACTGGTGATCTCGCGCGGTTCACCGGGGTACGACGGCGTGGGCTTTTCTGACACCTGAACGGTTCGCGTAATATTGACGATTTGAATATCCTCCGACACAGAATCGATTAACACGGCCGCTCCTGTGGCAAGCTGCATCTTTTCAGGCACTTGGATAAACACGAGTTTCATTTCGACCTGTGCTTGCACGCCCGGCCTCTGTGCTTTCGAGTAAGTTACGCTGAAGCGCTTGGGAAAATTTGTAATGCCGTGTGTTTCTTCGCTTTGCTGCATACCTCCCATTGTGACAATTTTAGCTTGTTTGAAATTGTCATTGGCGACGTAGACATCGCCGTAAGAATTGCACGATAAGTAAGTAAAAACAAAGCATGCAGATAAGCCGGCGAATTTCAACCCTACTCTCATTGGCGGTCAAACAGCCTTAATTTCTGGAAATCATCTGCGGATACCCTGATGGTGTACGGAGTCTGATCGACATAAATGCGGTACGAAAGGCCCTGCGCCTGCATCATCTTCTGCCAAAACTCTGGTGTAAATCGGAAAGTACCGAAAGCTTTGTAGGTGGTCCCTGTCCGCGACCTGCCAAACGGAATCAAATCATATTGCGGCCGAACATTCGTGGTACGGTTTATTCCCGTAAGCTGCAGTTCAAAGGCCTGGGCGTCAATTTGCACAAAGGCTTCGCTCTTGAGCTCGGCTGTTTCCGTGATGTCCAGAATGATCTTCATTTCCACAGGACTTGGCGCCCCTTGCTTCCTGGTACGGGTGTAGGCTGCCTCAATAAATTTCTGGCCCCCTAAGCCACTGATCGCTTCTACACTCTTATGTAGCAATTTGAGATTAACGACAGTTCCCTGCCGGAATGAATCATTTGCTACAGTAACATTGCCATAGGTTTCACAGGCGGCAAGCGACAACAACAAGGAGAGCAAGAAGAGCAACCGGTATGGATTATTTCGTTGGATACGCATGATAATGGATGAAGTCACGCAAATATGCCATTTTATCGTACGTAAAGAGGATTTTATTTGTTGCAATAGTAAGCATAACAATGGGCCAGGGGGCATGGGCTCATTTTTGAAATACCCACTGTGTTAAAAACCTTACCTAATCAAACCGTAGGTCCTTTTCGTATTGCTTCTTATAAATTTTGTAAAACGGTATGTGGAAAAGCGCGATCAGCAAGGCGAAAATCAACATACATACGCCTACGATCATGGAGCGGTTCCAAAATACATAGCTTGTTGGTTTATGGTACGTAAATAGTAATGGGTTTTCCGGATCAAAGTAAATCTTTCCGTCACCATCATCGGGTTTTACATTTTGGGACGCGTATTTTACGGTGTAGAATACTCCCTCCGGATACTGAAATTGTCGATATGCTATACTACCAAAGCAATGCAAGCCTTTACCGGAGCATGTGGCCGATTCGCGCGTGTTGGCAACGGTTGTAAAATCAGCCTCTATTGCGCGTTTGGCTAACGCACGTTGGTCAACAAACTCGTCGACACCCGACTTTAGTATCATCAGAGCAAAGGCAAACGGAAGTAGTGAAAAAGCCGGAAAATATATTCGAAACCAAACCAACAACCATGCGACTATCAAGAAAAGCAACGTCAGGGAATTGTTAATCACCATGGGCCAACGTTCCAAAAATTTCACCGGATACGCCACAAGCGGGTCGTGCGGATGAACCAATGTCTGAATTTGTTTGCCCACTATTCTGAATTTGGCCTCACCAGATCTGATCGTTGCTGTGTGCATTGTACCGTTTTGGTCTTTGTACCGGAAACCGGGCGCACCATAAGGCGGCACGGTATGCTCGTCGGTGACTAATTGCTCAGAGGGTACTTCGCTGACATCGTGTTGGAGAACTACTATCTCGCCCGACACTTGTTCGGCGCCCCGAACCTCTTGCAAGGTGTGAATCGTGTGCATAAGCGTGCTGTAGGTAAGATATAAGATTGGTACCATCACCGCGAATAGCACCAGCATGCGCGTGCCGCCAATCTTTTTCAACTTTTGCATAGGTTTATACGACAATGATTCAGACGTCGATCCATACAACAGGTGCCTTAAACCTCGGGTTGTAAAGCCCAACAGCATTCCTGATATAATCTGCCTGACGGGGACATTCAGACTCGGGTTCTGGCGCATGTCTAAACCCACCCTCCTCATTCTCGCGGCCGGCATGGGCAGCCGCTACGGCAGCCTCAAGCAGATGGACGGCCTCGGACCAGGTGGCGAGACAATCATGGACTACTCGGTCTATGACGCGATCAGGGCGGGGTTTGGCAAGGTTGTATTTGTCATCCGCAACAGCTTTGCCGATGACTTTAAAGCCGTTTTTTCAGCAGAACGCTACAAGGGAAAGATCGAGGTTGAATACGTAATGCAGGAGCTCGACATGATTCCTGCGCCGTTCAAACTCAACCACGAACGCACCAAACCATGGGGCACCAACCACGCGGTGATGATGGCCGCTGGCGTGATCAAAGAACCTTTCGCAGTGATCAACGCCGACGACTACTACGGCCGGCATGCGTTTGAAGTTCTGGGCAAGTTTCTGACGGGCGTTGCCGGCAAACAGAACGACTACTGCATGGTCGGCTACCAGTTGGGCAAGACGCTGTCTGAACTCGGCGCTGTGTCACGCGGTGTCTGCTCGGCCGACGTCAACGGTTATCTCACGACCGTCGTCGAGCGCACGCATATCGAACGCATCAATGGCACCATTCAATTCAAAGATGAGAATGGTAACATGGTGCCTGTCGACGACAAGGCTATTGTGTCGATGAACATGTGGGGTTTTACTCCCGATTATTTTGAGCACTCCGACAAAATGTTTGTCGACTTTCTCAAGAGTAACAGCGACAATATCAAGGCGGAGTTCTTTATTCCACTGGTGGTGAACCACCTCGTGGCGAGCGGCACCGCGAAGCTCAAGGTACTCACCACCGATTCAGAATGGTTTGGCGTCACGTACCAGGGCGACCGGCCGAAAGTCGTCGAGAAACTAAACGCCTTGATTGCCAAAGGCGAATATCCCGAAAAGTTGTGGGTTTAACAACGGACATGCCTCAGAGCTAAATAAAATTCGCCTAATACATAGGAATCCTATATATTATTCATAGGCCGGCTGCCTTGCCTCTTTAGCGGGGACATTGTCGTTGGCCGGTTCAATAGGAGGAATTCATGAGAAAAATTTTACCTTTTTTGGCATTGGCGGTGGCTTTTACCGCGTATTGCGGCCCGAAACTGAGTTCGCAGGTTGCTTATCCTGAAGGCTACCGAGCCTGGACGCATGTAAAAAGCCTTGAGCTGAAGGCCAAACATCCGTTGTTCAAAGATTTTGGCGGCCTTCACCATATCTATGTCAACAACACCGGCCTCGAAACCCTGAAGAAAGGCGGCACCTATCCAGACGGTTCGGTTTTCGTTTTTGACCTGATGGATGTAAAAAGCGATGATGCAGCGACTGCGGAGGCCAATCGCAAGGTTCTTGGCGTCATGTACAAAAATGCGAACACCTTTTCTGCCACGGGCGGATGGGGTTTTGAAGGCTTCAAGGGTGACAGCCGCGACCGTATCGTAGCGGGAAAACATGAAGCATGCTTCGGCTGCCATGCAAGCGAAAAATCTTCAGATTTCGTTTTTTCGAAATACAGAAACTGAATGGAAAACGAAGCAAAGATTTTTCCCGAAATTCAGGCGAGCGAGTGGCTAAACTCACCGCCGGTTTCAGTCGCTGGCCACAGAGGTAAGGTTGTTTTGGTCTACGCCTTTCAGATGCTTTGCCCCGGTTGCGTCGTGCAAAGCGGTCCGCAGATCAAAAAGGTTTTCGAATTCTACTCGCGCGAACTCTTGACCGTC
>JAEUSA010000096.1 GCA_016788945.1 Leptospiraceae bacterium | reverse complement strand
CTATGTAACACAGGCGACCAATGCCGACACGCCTGCGCTGCTGCATTTTACCAGTGGTACTACGGGCAAGCCGAAAGGCGCGCAGCACGTGCACGGTGCAATTGTCGCGCACTACGCGACGTCGCGCGCAGTGCTGGACCTCAAGGATGGCGAGATCTACTGGTGTACTGCCGACCCCGGCTGGGTGACCGGCGTCTCTTACGGTATTCTTGGGCCCTTATCGTGCGGCGTGACGCTGATCGTCGACGAAGAAGAATTTGATATCGAGCGCTGGTACTCGATTGTGCAGAATGAAAAAGTCGCGGTATGGTACACAGCACCGACCGCAATCCGCATGATGATGAAAGCCGGCGTCGACGAAGTAAAGAAGTACAAGTTCAGCGCGCTCAGGCACATGTGCAGCGTCGGCGAGCCGCTCAATGCCGAAGCTGTGCTCTGGACGCAGCAGAACATCGGCCTGCCCGCGCATGATACCTGGTGGCAGACAGAGACCGGCGCGATGATGATTGTCAATTTCGCCTCAATGGATATCAAACCCGGCTCGATGGGCAAAGCAGTACCGGGCGTGGAAATCGCGCTCGCCAACCGCACCGACAGCGGATTAAAAATTGTCACAGAACCTGAGATTGAGGGTGAAATTGCGATCAAGACACCGTGGCCGTCGATGTTCCGTACTTATCTCAATGAAGAAGAACGTTACAAGAAATGTTTTGTCGACGGCTATTACATGGCGGGCGACCTCGCGAAACGCGATGCCGAGGGTTACCTGTGGTTCATCGGCCGCGCCGACGACGTGATCAAGTCGTCGGGCCACCTGATCGGTCCATTCGAAGTCGAAAGCGTGCTCATGGAACACAAGGCCGTCGCTGAAGCCGGTGTCATTGGCGTTCCCGACGATGTCGCCGGCGAACTGGTGCTGGCATTCGTTTCGCTGCGCAAGGGCTTTACCGCGAGCGAAGACCTTGCCGATGAAATACGCGGCCATGCAAGGGCCCGCCTCGGTGCCGCCGTCGCCCCGCGCGAGATTCGTTTCATGGACAACCTGCCGCGCACACGCAGCGGCAAGATCATGCGGCGCCTCTTGAAGGCGCGCGAGCTGGGTTTGCCAGAAGGTGACTTGTCTACTTTGGAGAAGCCATGATGGGCAGAAGTCTAACCCCCTCCCGGCTTCGCCGTACTCCCCCTTGGCAGGGGCTTCGGCACAAGACTCCCCTCCTGATGCAGGAGGGGTGGCACGAAGTGCCGGGGTGGTTCTTTTTCGACGCCCATGGAAGAAATATGCGCAAGCCTTACCGAGGTAGTTCAGTATGCTAAAAATCACGAAAGACGAAGCCACCCTCTGGCACCGGCGGATGCTGCTACTCAGGCGCTTTGAAGAGAAGTGCGCCGAGCTCTATAACGCGACCAAGATACGCGGGTTTCTCCATCTCTATATCGGCGAAGAGGCCTGTGCTACGGGGTTAATCCCATTCTTAAAGCCCGAAGATTCGATTATTGCCACCTACCGCGAGCACGCGCATGCGCTGTTGCGCGGCGTCTCGGCACGCGCGGTGATGGCAGAGATGTTCGGCAAGGCAACCGGCTGCTGCAAGGGCCGCGGCGGTTCAATGCACATCTTTGATAAATCGCTGCGATTCTTTGGCGGCAATGGCATTGTCGCGGCAGGCCTGCCGCTCGCGGTCGGCGTTGCGCTCGGCGACAAAATGCAGAAACGCAAGGCCGTGACCGTTGTCTTCTTCGGCGAGGGGGCAATGGCCGAAGGTGAATTCCATGAATCGATGAACCTCGCGAAACTGTGGAAGCTGCCGGTGCTCTTTGCCTGCGAGAACAACTTTTACGCGATGGGCACTGCACTCGCGCGTTCTGAATCAGAAACCAACCTCACCGTCAAGGCAGCAAGCTACCACATGAAGGTGCGCAGCGTCGACGGCATGGACCTCGCCGTTACCGCGCGCGAATCACTCGCGGCAATCAACGAAGTGCGCGAATCGGGTAATCCGCAGTTTTTGGAATTCCAGACGTACCGTTTTCGCGCGCACTCGATGTACGATCCCGATCTCTACCGTGACAAGGCAGAGGTCACCGAAAAGCAAAAGCGGGACCCGATCCTCATCTTTGAGCAACACATGCGCGAGCAGGGTTTTAATCCCGACGAGATTCGCCCGCAGGTCGAAGCCTCGGTCAAGGCCGAAATCGACGATGCCGTGAAGTTCGCCGAAGAGAGCCCGGTTGAGGAGATCAGCGATCTGCTAAAGGATGTGACTACTCCAGTGGGAGCAGGGAGTTAATATGTTTGATTTGCAACCCCACCCCCTAGCCCCCTCCCCACGATGTGGAGAGGGGGGAAAAATAATCATAACAAACCCCTCTCCATGTAATGGGGAGGGGTCGCGCGTAGCGCGGGGGTGGGGTCTATGAAAAAAACCATCACCTACCGCGAGGCGCTGGGCGAAGGCCTGCGCTATGCATTCCAGAACGACCCGCGCGTCTTCATGATGGGCGAAGACATCGGCAAGTACGGCGGACCTTATGGCGTCACCAAGGGTTTCATCGACGAATTCGGTGAAGACCGCATTCGCGATGCCCCGCTTTCTGAATCGGGTTTCACGGGCGCAGGCATCGGCGCCGCACTGAACGGCATGCGGCCCATCGTCGAGATCATGACAGTGAACTTTTCGCTCCTTGCACTCGACCAGATTATCAACACCGCTGCGTCACTGCGTCACATGTCAGGCGGGCAGTTTAGCGTGCCACTTGTCATTCGCATGACGACCGGTGCGGGGCGCCAGCTCGCAGCCCAGCACTCGCACAGCTTCGAGGGCTGGTACGCTCATATTCCAGGCATTCGCATCGTGGCGCCGTCGAACGCGCACGACGCGCGCGGCATGCTGTGGAGTGCGCTCAAAGATCCAGACCCGGTGCTGATCTTCGAGCACGCGCTGCTGTTCCAGGAAACACAAGAGATCGATGCGGCGTTCGTCGCGGCGGATCTAGACCGTGCGGCAGTCTTGCGCGAGGGCCAGGATGTCTCGCTCATCTGCTACGGCGGCATGGTGCCGCGCACGCTCAAGGCTGCGGCAGAACTCGAAACCGCCGGTATCTCGGCCGAGGTCATTGACCTGAGGACACTCCGCCCGCTCGATCGCGCAACCATATTGGCCTCGGTCAGCAAAACACGCCGTGCGGTGATTGTCGACGAAGGCTGGCGCTCGGGCAGCCTTTCGGCAGAGATCGCGATGACGATTGTCGAGGGCGCGTTCTATGAACTTGATGCGCCGATTGCGCGTGTGTGCTCAGAAGAAGTACCGATACCCTACTCGGCACACATGGAGCAGGCGGCAATTCCCCAGGTGGAAAAGATCGTTGCGGCAGTGAACAAGGTAGTTTATGGCTGAGAATACCTTTATCTATGTTTTACCGTCGCTCGGTGCCGACATGGACGAGGCATCGCTGCTCGAGTGGAAGATCAAACCCGGCGAGCGCGTCAAACGCGGCCAGGTCGTTGCAACGCTCGAAACAGTGAA
>JAEUSA010000445.1 GCA_016788945.1 Leptospiraceae bacterium | reverse complement strand
GCTCCGGTGGTCGACTTGCTGCGGCAAGATGGCACATTTGCCACGCTGGACTTTTCTGAAGATAAGCCGCTCGTTTTTATCGGCAAAGCGGTAACATTCCGCGATCTGCACCTTGTGCGCATACGCAGCGTCTATGGCTTTAAGGCTGCCGACGCAGAACCGGTGCAAGCCGGGGCAAATGGAGCGGCCAAATGAGCGAACGCGCCGCTGATAGCATGGCCCCGAAAGAGGCATCTCCCGTATCAGCCAAGGGCTTCAAATGCCCCAATTGCGGTGGGCCGGTAAAACTCGAACTGCCGGGAAAATCACAGACGATCCGCTGCCCCTATTGCAGTTCCATTCTGGAGCCGACGCACGATGTGCTCGTGCTGAAAAAGAAATACAACGAAAAATTCAACAGCAAAATGTGGATTCCGCTCTCCGCGGAAGGGACGCTGGAAGGTGTAAAGTTCAAATGCGTGGGCATGGTTGTCCGCGGCGATGACGACGGCGGCGAATGGTCTGAGTACCTGTTGTTTAACCCATACCATGGCTATCGTTATCTTGTGGAATCGTCGGGCCACTGGACACTTGTACAGCAAGCACCCGGCTTAGGCTTCGACGGCAGCGGTCGACCGGGCTGGTTTGGTCCAACGGGCAAAATTCTGATCGGTGGCAAGAAGCTGCGCTATTTTACGCATTACCGTGCGACGGTAAAGAGCATCATCGGTGAGTTCCCTTGGCAGGCAAGCCTCGGCGAAATGAACGATGTCACCGAATACATCAACCCACCGTACGCCGCTTCGTGCGAAACGGTCTCGCAATATTTCTATCCAGATGGAAAACAGGCCGATATGGCCAAGCTCTTGCAGGGCCATAAACCCGACGTCGAAGAAGAGGACGACGATGAAGATGATGACAGCGATGATGGCGGCGGTGATACACTCGATGCCATTATCGCCAAGCATAAGCTGACACGGCGCATTACTGAGAGCAACTGGTCGGTCGGCGAATACAAATATCCCGAAGAAATACAGGCTGCGTTTAATCTGACCGAGATGCCGACGCGCGTCGGGCTCGGCATGTGCGAGCCAAACCCGGCAAAACGCCGTTATCTGTTTTCTCTCGCTTGGACGGCATTGCTGTTCTTGGCGACTTCAGTTACCTGCAGTATTGTTTCGGGTCGCGCCGAAGAAAAGGTGGTGGTGGCAAAAGACATCACCCTGAATACTGCCGATTTCGAACTGAAAACTGAAGGTACAACCGATTACCTCGAATTCAACTTTGAGCCCGGCACGATTGAACTCACGCGGCAGAGCAATGTGGAGTTCGATTTCCGTGCGAATCTCAACCAGCAATGGATGAGCCTCAATGTGTTCATGATCAACGAAGAGACAGGTGAAGGATTTATCTACGACACCGAATTATCTCATTATTGGGGTGGCAGTGGTGAAGATTCCTGGTCTGAAGGCAGCGACAAGGCGGATTTCACAACGATAAAGATGCCTAAGGGCACGTATTTTGTTTTTGTCGCAGGTGCCACGAATATTGGTGTCGACGCGTTCAAACGTTACCTGAATTTTTATGGCCTGCGACCCGTGGCACCACTGGTACCGCCGACAGCCCCGGTGACGAAACCCGGCCAGAAAGCCACGGCGCCTGCTGCGGCCCAGCCGGCACCTACCGGTGAGAAACGCGGCAAGTTATTGCCGCTCGATTTTCCTACCAAGGCAGCGGCGCCGAAATTTTCACTGCGTTTGCGCGCCAAACGCGATGTCGCATCGGTAGGCGGTTCGGTCGCTTTCATCTTCATACTCCTTGGCTTTAACCTGTACTACTATATCCGCTACCGAATGAAAGAAGGCGAGCGATAATGAAAGATATTCTGAAAATGTACGTCTATATTCCGCTGACAATTCTGATGTTTTTTTATGTTGTCTACTCGATGGTTACGCAGAGCGGTGGCAAGACGCCGATTACGGCGCAAAACCTGAATGTGAAGAACATCCGCTCGAACCCGACATCGTTCAGAGCGCACTACATGCCGCGTATTCTCTCGGGCGGTGGAAAATAAGATGTACGGATTTGTTTTCATAAATGTTGATTCAATAAAAAGGGGAAAGTCATGAAAAAATTGCTGTTTTTCCTGCTAATTGCAGGCAGTGCATTCGCCAACACCATGGATTTACCGCGCGCAAAATTGCCGTTGCTGGATCTTGAGCATATTCTTGCGGTACTGATCTATTCTGTTATGGGAATAGTCATTATGGTTCTGTCGTTTGTCATTATCGACTGGATTCATCCGCGTGATATCTGGGGTGAAATCGCCGATAAACATAACCGGGCGATGGCAATGGTGTTCGGCTGCATGATGCTGGGCATTGCGATCATCATCGCCGCAGCAGTCGTCGGCTGATCCGCGCCGCAGCATTTTGCGGCTGAAATGGCTGTGGTGGTTCGGAGCGCTCCTGTTATTGGGGGCAGCCTCCGTCGCCGCGCTATTCCTTTTTTTTCGGCACAAATACCCTCCTGAAAAAATCCGGCAAGAACTCGAAGCGGCGCTGACCAGCCGTTCGGGTTACGAAGCTTCGATCGGCGGCCTCGACTATACCTGGTCGGGGGACATCCGACTGACCAAACTCTGCCTGAAACCCCGCCTCTTTGTAAGCGACCGGTGTTTTGTTCATGTCGACAATCTACGGCTGTCCGTTTCGCTGCTATCGCTGGTTCGAAAAAAGCCCGACATCACCTCGCTCAGCGCCGACCGTCTGCGCATCGAGCTCTTCGCCGATAGCGCAAAGCAACCCGCAGGTAAAGAAGCGGCAAAAAGTTGGCAACGCTCCGTTGCGCAGCCGACCGGTACCGTCGGTGGCAATACCACGGCGCTGAATGTAGGCCGCATCGACATTGAGGCCGGTGAAATTCTGCAAGATATACCAAGTGTTAAACTCAAGGGTAGGCATGGCTTTTCACTGCATCTTAAAGGCAATGAGAGCAAGACTCTGGCCTTGAACGGCGAAATTGAAGGTCAGGGTGGATTTCAACTGAATGCCGAATTCAGCGGTATGGGTTTTGCGGCCATTTCCGCCGCGCTGCATGAACGAAAATTACCGCCGATGCTCACGCTGAAGGGCGAGATCATGCTCAAGGCGCTTAACCTCGCTGCACTCGACAGACGGTTGGCGCGCGCAGATGGGAAAATTTCTTTTACACGCGTAGGCGAGCAGGTTGTGTTTTCGCCCGAGAACCTGTCAGTCCAGTTGAGCTCCCCGGCAATGAAAGTTCTGTTGAGTGGGCGATTTCCCGTTGCGCCGGGTGATCTGAGCGTGCGATCGGCGCAGGGCAATGTGGCGCAGCAGGGGCTAAACGCACAATTTGAGAATGTCGACTTTTCTCCCGGCAAACCCGTTTCGGGAAATTTTCGTATCGCGGGTGAACTCAAGGTACTTGCGGCACCGCGCGACGTGGCCGGCAACTTTGCCGCAGACGGCAAGATCCAAGATGGCCATTTGAGCGCACAAATATCCCTCCGGGATTTCGCCCTACCGCTTGCCGGGCAGAGGCTCACCGCGCCAGTGTTGTCTGCGCAGTTTGCCGACGATGTAGTTTTGCTTAAATCGCAGCGCTTGTCTTTGGGTAGAAATAGCTTCATCGCGAACATGACCATTACCCGGCGCGCTCAAGGACCGCTCATTAGGGGGTCCCTCGCGTTTGGCGAAGTTGTGCTCGAAGAGAGCGCAGCTGCCGGTAGTGCGCCCACCGGCGAACAGAGTGCGACCTCTGCCGATGTCGCGTTGCGCGTCAGTGCAGCCAAGCTGCACTATGGTAAATGGCAATTATCGGACATAACAGCGCAGATCAAACTTGCCGAAGATGGCCTGAACGTCGAGAACGGCTCGCTGATTGTGGCGCGCGGGCGGTTGAATTTTCACTATCGCTCGCGCGGTGCCAGTAAACAGTTGCGTTTTACGGCGGCAGGCCTCAAGGCCGATGAAGTGAGCCGCATGCTGGCCCTCAAGGGCACGGTATACGGCCTGATCCATGCGCAGGGTGTCTTTGAATGGAGTGGCCAGGGAAGCGACGCATTTGTAAAGACGGCGACGGGCTATGTTTCGGGTTCCTTGGGGCGCGGTAAAATACGCGAAGGTTTTTTCCAGAAGGGCATACTCACGGGGCCGCTCAACCGTCTCGAAGATAAATTTCAGGACATCGAATTTGCTTCGGCAGAATTTTCCGCCGTCGCGAAAAACGGTTTCATCGAACTCAAACGGGCTTATTTTGATGCAGAAGAATGGAATCTCGCGCTGCGTGCAGAAAGCGATTCAGCCGGTCAGGGCAAAGCGTCGCTCACTTTCCGCTTCAAATCGCGCTTCGTCGAAAATGTCGCAAGCCCGCTGCATCTGGGAATTTCTTCACGCCTCGACGGCGAGTTTTATGATTTGCCGTTTGCCTGCCGCGGCAATATTCTGAGCGCCGCGTGTTACAAACAGAACTGGTGACGCCGGGGTTACTTCTGCGTGCCGGCAAAACTCAGTCGTCTAAGCGAGGGTATGAGCCATGCAGTCGCGATCACGATCAGTATCGTCATGGATCCGCCGAACACAACTGAGGGCACGAGCCCCATCAGTTTTGCGGCAAAGCCGCTTTCGAACGCGCCGATTTCATTCGACGATGCAATGAAGATCGAATTCACCGCAGAGACCCGCCCGCGCATGCCGTCGGGGGTGTGCGTCTGCAAGATTGTCGAGCGCATGACGACACTGATGTTATCGACCGCACCACTCAGCGCAAGAATGATGATTGCGGTTTGAAAATCTTTATTGAGGCCGAAGGCGATCATACAGACGCCGAAGCCAGCGACGGCCCACAGCAGTACTTTGCCCGCGTGGCGGCGAATCGGCACAAAAAGCAGTATTAATCCCATTGCTGCGGCGCCGATTGCCGGGGCGGCGCGCAAATAACCTAAACCTTCGGCACCCGTTTTGTAAATGATATCGCTGAAGGCCGGTAAAAGTGCCACCGCGCCGCCGAACAGCACGGCAAACATATCGAGCGTGATGGCGCCGAGAATGATCTTCGTGCGGAAAACGAAGTGCAGGCCTTCTTTCACAGCAATACTCAGTTTTTCGCGCTTGTTGTTCGGTATCAAGGGCGCGTAGATAAAGAACAACGACAGTGTCGACAAGACGATCAACCCGGTCGCGATCTGGTAGCACAGCAGCGGGGAAAACTTCTCGTAGAGAATGCCTGCCATCGCGGGTCCGATAATCAATGCCGCGTGCCAGCCGATCGAGTTGAAAACCGCCGCGCGGCCGTAATATTCTTTAGATACAATCTCACCTAACAGCGCATTGCTGGCCGGCGCGACGATGCCGCGGCCGATGCCGATCACTGCCACAGCGGCAAAGAGCGGCAGAATCGAAGACAGTTCGCGGTTACCCGAAAAATACAACAAGATGAATGTACTCGCGAGCGTTATCAGACTGCCGATCAGGGCAATGCGCCTGCGGTTGTAGCTGTCGGCCCAGTAACCGCCAACGAGACTCAGCGAAATAGCGGGTATGACCTCAGTCAGAGCCAAGTAGCCGATAAAGATAGAATCGCGCGTCGTTGCATAGACTTGCCAGTGGGCAATCGTGCCGACAATCTGGAATCCCAGCACCATGAAGGTGCGGAAACCCAGAAACAGCAGAAAACTCCGGTTGGTGAGCAGCGTCCAGTCGGCGTTCATTTCAGAAGCCGCCGTCTAAGGCGTCGGCCTCGGGCGGTGAAATGCGCACCACGCGGCCGGAGAGAATGTAAAATGACCGGCCCGCGAGAGAGCGGCGCAGATATTTTTCCGGTGAGCGCAGGTAATCAGATACCTTGAGTTCAATAATCGTAGCGCTGTCACCGGCGTTATCAATCACGAGTGAAGGTGCCGGAGCATTACGCAAAAGATCTTTATCGGTCGGGGAACGCAGTTCAGTAAAGACGCGTGCGAAACCGCCTTCTTGCAACAGCCGTGCCTCAGCCGGCATCAGACTGAGGTAGAAGGTCTGGCCATTCTGGTCGAGCAAAACCCGCCACGCGGTGTTTGCGGCCTCAGTGGATTTGAACGCGGCAAGTAAC
>JAEUSA010000437.1 GCA_016788945.1 Leptospiraceae bacterium | reverse complement strand
CGATGGGCGTATTATCCGCGATGGTCTATAGCGTCGTCAGGGCTGCCTGGTTTGGCGCTATGGAATTCCGGCTCGATGAAAAGATCTGGCTGTCGTCGCCGATTGGCTGGGCTAAGATGGCAGGCGATCTTTTTCTTTCGGCATATTGTTTCGCGACGAACCCTAACCGGTACTCATTCTTGTATATGGGGCTACTGTGTCTGGTGTACGATGTGATCTACATTTACCGGGTATACTATCGCACCCGTAACCCGTCAGTTCAACCGCCGGCCTGAGCGGTACGCAATTCCCGGGTCTTGCTCGAAGACCCTGATGAGCTCCAGCTTCAGCGATTCCAGCGTCAGGGGTTTTGCAATAAAGCCGGCAAAACCATTGCGCTTCGTCAGCGTGCGCATTTCAGAATGGTCGCTGGCGGTTAAAGCAACAACGGGCACTTTGTCCTGTCCGATTTTTTCAAAAATGCAGCGCGCGCATTCGATGCCGTCAATTTCGGGCATCTGCAAATCCATCAGAATCAGATGAAACCCTTCTGATTCGCAGAGTTTCAGAGCCGTGCGACAATTTTCGGCGGTAGACACTCTGCAACCCGCGTGCTCCAGCATCGCCGCGGCGATGTTGAGATTAATTTCATTATCATCAACTATCAAGACGCGCATATTCTTGAGAAAATCCGCGCGAATGTCTGCACCGCCGCCAGCTTTGCGCAGGCAGAAATCAAATTCGAAACGTGAACCGGTAAGAACGGGCTGGTATGCGATGCTGCCGCCCATGCGCCCCAAAAGGGTGCGGACAAGGTGCAGCCCGACACCGGTGCCCGAATTACGCCGATTAAGACTCGTCGTCGTCCGGCTGAAGAGTTTGAAGAGGCCACTGCGCTTTATCTCGGGAATACCTTCTCCTGTGTCCTCGATGAATCCGGTGAAGAGTATCAGGCGACCGCGCTTTCCCGCGGGCTTCAGATTCAATTCGATTGAACCGCGCTGCGTGAACTTCACGGCATTATCTAATAGGTGTGATAAAATCACGGCGATCAATCGCCGAGATCCGTAGAGAGGAGGAAGACTCTCCGGTCCATTGACTTTAAGTTTCAGACCTTTACGCGCGGCGGATTGATAAAACGGGAGGCATATAGACTTCAGCAGTTGCTCGAGGTCGATGATTTCTTCTTCTGTATCGAAGTTTATGCCTGCCTGATCCATCGACCATGCGAGTGATCGAATCGTTTCGGTGAGGTTGGCCGCCGATGCTTCAATTCTCTGCAAAAGTTCTTTCTCGCGTTTACCCTGCAGCGATGTTTTCAAAAGTTCGGAGGACCCCATAATGCCATGGATCGGAGTCAGAGTATCGTGCGTAATCGCATCGATGAATTCGCGTTTTTTCCGGTTTTGGTGCAACAGACGACCGATCGTCTGTCTGAGCGCACGTTCTTTTTTTTCGTGGTAATAATACAACAGGCCAACTGTTCCGGCGAGCAGCAGCGAAGTCGACATAAAGGCCAAATCGCGCGTCTGCAGTGAATAGGCGGCCAACGTACCGCGCAGAGGCATATGCCCCCAACCATGGATAACCGCGAGCCCCAGTATCGGCGGCTGTAGCACACCAAGGGCAATAACCGAAAATTCGGTTTCTACCGCAATGAGAAACGGTATGATCATTGCAAAGAGAAAGAACATGAACTGATATGAATTAGCTCCCAACATTTCACTCAGCAGATAAATGCTGACATTGAGAAAAGTCAGCAGAGCCAACCTGAAGAGTTTTTGATAACCGGCGGCCGAAAGCAGAATGAGTAGCGCCGTGGCCGCACACACAGCGACGGTGAGAAAAAAGATGGTTGTATTGATGAACCAGAAAAGCACTGCCTGCGGCAGACATACCGACAGTATCAGCAGACAGATGATGTTGGCGTTGCGTATTTTGTTGCGCAGCCCCTTGGGGTAGCGCAGTAATTTTCTTTCCATGCGCGATTGGCGCATGATGCGAAAATACGCCTTGAGAAGCCACCCGATCATTCTGCACAGTATACTTTTGCCATCAGCGATGTCAATTCAGGATGCATCTCTGATAACCCAGATTTCATCGACGCCTTGTCTGGCTCTTTGGTTTTTCCGCATGGCCAAAAAAACCGAATTTCCGGCACCCTGGACGCTCGAAGGTAGCGGTGTGATCATCTTCTTTCCCGCGCATAGACAAAACGTTTTATCATCGGCCTTTGTTGACCCGGCCGACAAAACCGCGTTTCGTGGCGGGGCGGGTGCAGTGATGCTCGTGCACTATACCAAAGCGGATTGCGGACCGTACGATGAGCTGCTCTACATTCCAGGTTTTTTTGAGCACAATAACAAGAATTACATGCGTATTACTAAGATCTTTGTCTCGAGCAAAGAATCGGTTGAATGGGGCAGGCGCAACTGGGCGATACCCAAAGAATTGGCCGATTTTGACTGGCGGCAGGGAGACAAAGAATGGCACATCGACGTGCGTGATCCCAAAACGCGCGCCAATATCTATTCGGTTTCTCTTTCACCGCGGTTCTTTTCATTTCCATTGACCACCTCGATTCTGCCGTGGTCGCTGTTGCAAAAACAGGAACCCAAATATTCAGACGGTCGCGAATTTTATCTCGAAACACCGCTATCAGGCAAGGGCAGTGCGAAGATCTGCTTCATCGACCGCGTCGAGGGTTCGCGTCAATTTCCCGACTACCACGAAATGTCGCACGGACCGCGCATCGCAGTGGCGGTGAATCCGTTCACGATGACATTTCCCGTCGCCCGCGAAGTACGATAGCCGTTGCGCTGATGGCAACTGACCGGCAAATACTCGGCATCGACATCGGTGCGACCACGGTCAAGTATGGCCTTTTGACCGACGGTAAGTTGACCCACCGCGCCGCAGAAAAAGTTGAAGCCGAGTCGAACGCAGCACTCATCGCGCAGCTATCGCGCATCGTCGGGCGCAGTGAATTCGGCGCCGTAAAGGCAGTCGGTATCGGTTCTCCCGGGCCATTAAACCTTGACAGCGGCACGATTGTCGCTTCTGCCAATATGCCGGCCATACATGATTGCGAGCTGTTGCCTCTGCTACGGGCTAACTTTACCGACAAAAGTTTTCGCCTCGATAATGATGCAAATGCCGCAACGTTGGGCGAAAAATTTTTCGGCGCAGGCAAAGGCCTTGGCGATTTTGCCGTCTTTACACTCGGCACGGGTGTCGGCGGTGGATGCATATTCAATGGTTCGCTGCAACGCGGTAT
>JAEUSA010000419.1 GCA_016788945.1 Leptospiraceae bacterium | reverse complement strand
GACACGCGGTAAAAAAACACGCAATAAGCGCAAGGCGTCGGAGCGTTTCATCGTTTCGCGCAAAGTACGTACCAGAGGTGGTGAATAATGTCCCGTTCTCTCAAAAAGGGTCCGTTTATCGACCAGCACCTTTTTAAGAAGGTAGAAAAGGCGAAGGCAACGAACGACAAGAAGCCGATCAAAACTTGGTCGCGTCGTTCGACAATCTTCCCTGAAATGGTGGGCATGACATTTCTCGTCCACAACGGCAGCAAGTTCATTCCGGTGTTTGTGAACGAAAATATCGTCGGGCATAAACTCGGTGAATTCGCACCGACGCGAACCTACAAAGGGCATACAAGCCTCGACAAGAAAAAAGCGGCACCAGCCGGCGGTTAATCAGGATAAACTATGGAATCAAAAGCATCCGTTGATCAAGTCAGAATGTCCGCGCGCAAGATGCGCCTCGTCGCAAACGAGATACGCGGCTATGAATATCCCGAAGCTGTGGATATTCTGCGCCATATTCCGCGCAAGAGTTCGCGCATCATACTGAAAGCTCTGGTGAGCGCGGCGGCCAACGCGCGCGTTATCAATCCCGGTGTAGACGAGCGTTCTCTCTTTATTAAGAAGATTTTCGTCGACGGTGGTCCGCTGATGAAACGCTTCATGCCGCGTGCGCGCGGTCGTGCCGATCGTATTCAGAAAAAGACATCAAAACTCACAATCGTTCTCTCTGACGAAGGTTAAATAATGGGACAGAAAACAAATCCAATCGGGCTCCGCCTCAAAATCACCCGCACCTGGGATAGCGTCTGGTATCACAAAAAAGAAACATACGCGCAGACCCTGCACGAAGATCTCAAAATTCGCCGTCACATCAAAGACCGTTTTAATAAAAGCGGTATTGTGAAAGTCGGCATCGAACGCTTTCCGGAAAAAGTGCATGTGAAGTTGCACAGCACGAAGCCTGGCCTCGTGATCGGCCAGCAGGGCAAAAAGATCGAGGCGCTGAAGGCGTCGCTGCGCACGATGGTGACAAAGCCGCTCGAAGTGAAAATTATCGAAGTTTCAAAGCCCGATGGTTCAGCGCAGGCCCTCGCCGAGTCGGTAGCGCTGCAGCTTGAAGATCGTATGGCATTTCGCCGGGCGATGAAGATGGCGCTGCGCTCGGCAATACGCGCGGGTGCACTCGGTGTACGCGTGATGGTTTCTGGACGCCTCAACGGTGCTGACATGGCACGCCGCGAACAGTACCTCGAAGGTCGCGTGCCTCTGCACACGCTGCGCGCCATCATCGATTACGGTACGGCAGAAGCTGATACCACATTCGGAAAAATCGGTGTAAAAGTCTGGATATACAACGGTGACTACCTTGAAGCTAAAGAGAGCGACGAGGATAAGTACACAGTAAAGCGCCGTGAGGCATAAGGATTAATCATGCTGGCACCCAAAAGACTCAAGTGGCGTAAGCCCCACACGCTGAACCTGAAAGGTTTTTCGAAAGGCGGCAACACTGTTGCCTTCGGCGACCTAGGCCTCAAGGCCGTCTCAGGTGAGCGCATTACCTCGCGGCAAATTGAAGCCGCGCGCGTTGCCATGATGCGCCATGTGCGCCGCGGCGCGAAAGTTTGGATCCGCATTTTTCCAGACCGTCCAGTGACTAAGAAGCCGGCTGAAACCCGCCAGGGCAAAGGCAAAGGTAACGTGGAATACTACGTTGCCATCGTTAAGCCGGGCAAAGTGATGTTTGAAATGGGTGGTGCGGACGAAAAAGTGATGACCGAAGCGCTCACGCGTGCCGCAGCAAAGTTGCCCATTAAGAGCAAAATCGTGAAGAGGGTGAAATAATGACCCTGATGCACCCAGCGGCGATGTTATTTGACGGTATGTCTAAAATTCAAAAACTGGACGTCTCCCATGGCTAAAGCGGATAAGAAAAAGGCGGCAAAAAAGGTAAATTTTACCGAGCTGACAGATGCGGAACTGGCACGCTATCATGGTGATTTCCGTAAAGAACTGCAGGAAATCCGCTTCAGCCTTGTAACCTCGTCATACACGAACAACGCGCGCATCGGTACTCTCAAAAAAGACATCGCGCGTATTCTTACGGTGCAGAATCAGCGCAAAGCGCAGACAACGGCACAACCAACTGGCGGTAAGGCATGAGCGAAGTAAAAAAGGCAAAGAAGACGGTTCAGGGGCTGGTTGTTTCAGCTAAAACTCCGAAAACTATCGTAGTAAAAATTGCATTCCGCAAGCAGGATGCACACTTCAAGAAAACGATTCAGCAGACCAAAAAGGTCATGGCTCACGATGAAAAAACAGAAGCGCGTGAAGGCGATACCGTAATCATCGAAGAATCACGTCCGTTTTCAAAGCGTAAGCGCTATGCGCTGCAGAAAATTGTTACCCGCAAGGCCGAAGACGTGCCAGCGGTAGGTTAAGAGGCATATATGTTGCAGATGTTATCATGGCTGAAGGTTGCGGACAACACGGGTGCCCGTCAGGTTCAGCTGATTAAAGTTCTCGGTGGTTCAAAAAAGCGTTATGCCGGAGTAGGCGACATCATCGTTGTCGCGGTAAAGTCTGCGACGCCAGCGTACGGTATTAAAGACTCGATGGGCAAGAAAGATCATAAGAAGCAGGTGCAACGTGCTGTCATCGTGCGCACGAAGAAAGAGCTGCGCCGCCCAGATGGTTCGTACATCCGTTTCGATGAAAACGCCTGCGCGTTGATTGATAACCAGAATAATCCCAAAGGTACTCGTATCTTCGGGCCTGTTGCGCGCGAATTGCGCGATCGCCAGTTCATGAAAATTATTTCTCTGGCGCCCGAAGTTTTGTGAGGAAGCATGAAAGCAGCCCCTGAAAAAATCAAAACCCGCCTCAAAGTAAAAGACGAAGTGATCGTCATTGCGGGCAAACATAAAAAGTCGCGCGGTGAAGTATTACGCATCGACCGCGAGAAAAAGCAGGTCGTCGTTAAAGGCGTTAACCTGCGTAAACGTTTCGCGCGCCCGACACAGGAAAATCCGAAGGGTGGCGTCGTTGAGATCGAAATGCCGATTGCGCTTTCGAATGTGCAGTATTACGATTCTAAAGAGAAGAAAGCGACACGCATCGCATATATCGATGATAAAGGCGGCAAAAAGGCTCGTTTTTCGGTAGCGTCTGGCCGCAAAAGGACACTGGATTAATCTATGGCAACGGCAACTGAAAAAAACACCGCACGGCTGCGTAAACTCTACAATGAGAAGATCCGCTCTGAGCTCAAGCAAGAGCTGGGCGTTTCATCAATTATGCAGGTGCCGGTACTGAAAAAGATTGTGCTTAACGTCGGCGCGGGTTTTGCTGTAGCAAATCCGAAATCTCTTGATTCCGTGGTCGCAGAAATCGCCGCGATCACCGGACAAGCGCCGGTTAAAACGCGCGCAAAAGAAGCGATCTCAAACTTTAAACTGCGGGAAGGTCTCGCAATCGGCGTAACGGTTACGCTGCGCGGCAACCGTATGTATGAATTTCTCGATCGACTGATCAATATCGCGCTGCCGCGCGTGCGTGACTTTAACGGCGTAAGCCCCAAGTCATTCGACGCTCGCGGAAACTACAGCCTCGGTGTGAAAGAGCAGATTATTTTTCCTGAGATCAATTTTGATGATGTGGAGCAGATTCACGGAATGGACGTCACGCTGGTGATTCAATCAGCAGGGCCTGAACACTCAGCCAAACTGCTCGAAAAATTCAACTTTCCTCTGCGGAAAGGTAAATAAGGAACGGAAGGAATATGGCAAAGAAATCCATGCTGATAAAGGCGGCTCGCAAGCCGAAGTTTTCAGCACGCAAATACAACCGTTGCCCTCTGTGCGGCCGCGCGCACGGTTATATGCGCCGCTTTGAAATGTGCCGTATCTGCTTTCGTGAAAATGCTTCACGCGGAATGATTCCGGGCGTAAGCAAATCTTCTTGGTGAGAATGATATGACAAACGATCTGATAGCTGACATGCTGACACGCATCCGCAACGCGGGGCGTGCGGGACACGAAAACGTGGAGGTACGCATCAATAATGTATGCGAAAAGATACTCTCCATTATGAAGACCGAAGGTTTCATTGAAGGCTACGTAGTCTTCAAAAGCGCTGCGGCACGCATGGCGAAGATCGACCTGCGTTATTACCAGAACCGCCCGGTGTTTTCTGCCATTGAGCGCGTATCAAAGCCGGGTCGTCGCATTTATCTGCCGTGGAAAGAGATCCGCCCCACGCGCAACAACATGGGTCTGAGTATTTTTTCTACACCCAAGGGTGTGTTGTCTGAGAAAGAGGCAAAATTTCAGCACGTCGGCGGGGAATACCTCTGCCGCATAGTGTGAGGTCATATGTCGCGTATTGGAAATAAACCAATTGAACTGCCGGCCGGGGTAACAATTACCGCAACGGCAGACCAAGTAACGATCAAAGGTCCCAAGGGTACCTTGCAGACGCCGATGTTTGCCGGGCTCAAAATTGATGTCGCGGGCAATACTGCGAAAGTGTCCCGCGAGAACGACGGTAAAGAACTGCGTGCAAAGCACGGCCTGTTACGTTCTTTGGTACAGAACTGCGTGGTCGGTACTACATCCGGCTATTCAAAGGTGCTGGTGCTGCAGGGTGTCGGTTACCGTGCGCAGAAAAAAGGCAAAGACGTCGTCTTCAGCCTCGGCTTCTCGCATGATGTTGTTCTGAAAGAGCCATCTGATGTTGTTGTCGATGTTCTAGAGAATACCAAGCTCAAAGTGAGCGGTATCGACAAGCAGCGTGTCGGTCAGGTAGCCGCGCAGATACGCGGATTCAAAGAGCCCGAGCCTTACAAAGGTAAAGGGATTCGTTACGAAAACGAACACGTGCGCCGCAAGGCCGGTAAAGCCGGTAGCAAGAAGTAATAGGGGATAAAAGATGCCATCGATAGCCAGACTGAACCGCCAGAAAACCAAGCGCCTCGCGCGGGTTCGTGCATCGCTGCGCCGCGGCAACCGTGCCGGCAAGCGCCGCATTTATTTCCATGTTTCGGGCAAGCACCTGTATGCGCAAGTGTTCGATGATGCAGCGGGTAAAACGCTGCTGAGCTGCTCAACGCTCGATAAAGCGCTGCAGTCAAAAGAAACTAAATCTTTTACCAATAAAGCGTATTCGGCAAAACTCGCCGAAGCGCTGGTTTCAAAAATGCAGACAGCTAAATTGAAACTCGACGAAGGTTATATTTTTGACCGCGGTGCAAAGCTGTACCACGGTCGTGTGAAAAGCTTTGCAGATGCATTGCGTGAAAAGGGAGTCAAAATCTGACGGGTAATTATGGAAGAAGCAAAGCAAACAGGTAAAAAACCAGGCCGCAAAAAAAACGCTCCCAAAGAAGGCGTAAAAAAGAACCTTCTTGAGATCGACGGTCAGACGATTGAGCTCACCGAGCGCGTTGTCAGCATGGCGCGCGTAGCTAAAGTTGTAAAAGGTGGCCGCCGGTTCTCTTTTAACGCACTGACCGTTGTCGGTGATGGGCAGTCATATGTCGGTCTTGGCTTCGGTAAAGCGAAAGAGGTGCCCGAGGCAATTCGCAAATCAATCGAAGATGCAAAAAAGCACGTCATGCGCATCAAACGTAAAGGTTCGAGCATCCCCCACGAAGTGATCGGTCGTTTTAAATCAGCGCGTGTAATGCTGAAGCCGGGTGCGCCCGGTACCGGTATTATTGCCGGTGAATCTGTGCGCGCTGTGGTTGAGCTCGCAGGAATCCACGACATTCTTACCAAAGCATTGGGCTCATCGAATCCGCTGAATATCGTCAAGGCGACGCTCGACGGACTCAAACAATTGGGCAGCATTGAAGAAATGAAAGCGCGCCGCGGAATTCCGCTGCCGGTACTCTTCGGCAATTATGCGAAGCAGCGCCGTGATGAAAAGCGCAAGGCACTGGCAGGGGCTGCGCAAGGTGCAGCCGCACCGGCACCAAGCGCTCCGCCAGCTAACTGAGGGAACAAATGAAAAAAGTCAGAATCACACAAACACGCAGCGCAATCCGCAAGTCTGACAAACAGAAAGCGACGCTGATGGCGTTAGGGCTTCGTCGCGTGGGTATGACACGTGAGCACGCAGTCACGCCACAGCTTGAAGGTATGATCAAAAAAGTGGGATTTCTGATCAAGGTAGAGGCGATCTGATGAACGAACTGAAACCGAATCCTGGCGCAAACAAACGCCCTAAAATTGTCGGCCGCGGTACTTCGAGCGGTCACGGAAAAACATCCGGGCGCGGTGGCAAAGGCCAAACCGCGCGTAACGGCGGCAACATTCCCGCACGCTTTGAAGGTGGTCAATGGCCACTTTATCGCCGCATTCCGAAGCGCGGTTTTCAGAATCCATTCCGTAAAGAGTATACTGCTCTCAACGTGACCGAACTGTCAAAATCGATTGCTGCTGGTAAGATTACCGACGCGGCAATTGATCTCGCGAGCCTGAAAAAAGCCGGTCTGCTGCCCAAGTCAACAGAAGCGTGGAAGCTCCTCGGTAAAACTGACGGCAAGCCGCTGTCTTTTTCAGGAAAAAGCATTAAGGTCAATGCGATCAGCGATGCGGCGCGCAAGCTGGCAGAAGGTGCTGGCGCGAAAATCGAAGTTATTGAAGAGAAATCGAAAGTTTTAACCAAAGGAAAAAAGGCAGCTGAATGATCCGCGCTCTGGTAACCATTTTTACGGTTCCCGATCTTCGCAAGAAGATTCTTTTTACGCTCGGCATGCTGCTGCTTTTCCGTGTCGGCGCGCACATCACTGTGCCCGGTCTTGACTTCAAAGTTCTGCAAGATTATTTCAGCAAAGCGGCATCGGGCGGCGGCGGCGCATTGACCGATTATATCGACTTGTTTGCCGGCGGCGCGTTCAAGCGTCTTTCGGTGTTTGCCTTGGGCATCATGCCCTACATTTCTGCATCGATCATCATGCAGATCATGATGGTTGCGGTTCCTTCGCTGCAACGCCTTGCAAAAGAAGGGGATTTCGGCCGCAAGAAAATCAACCAGTACACACGTTACGGCACCGTTCTGCTTTGCGCACTGCAGGCATACGGCATTACTGTATATATTACCTCACTGCACTTTGAAGCCCAACAGGGCGGCAAGGGTATGCTGATCGCCGGTGGTCCCGGTGCAAGCTTCACCGCCATGACAATGCTGACGATCACCGCCGGCACCATATTGCTCATGTGGATGGGCGAGCTCATGACAGAACGCGGTATCGGTAACGGCACATCGCTGATTATCTTCGCCGGTATCATCGCCGGTGCACCCGCTGCGCTCGGCCAGTTTCTCGGTGACATCCGCAGCAATCAGGCAGACGCTATTCTGGCACTCATTCTTCTCGTGCTGTTCATCGCCATGATTGGTTTTTCTATTCTGCTCAGCGAAGGGCAGCGTAAGATTCCGTTGCAGTATGGTAAACGCATCGTCGGTCGCCGTATGGTGCAAGGTGCCAGCCAGACCCTGCCCATCAAAGTGAACGCGGCAAATGTGATGCCGATTATTTTTGCTTCGTCACTGATGATTTTTCCATCACAGATCGCCAGCTATTTCGGTTCAAAATATCAGGGTTTTGCCGAGACGATTCAGAAATATCTTGCACCCGGTACACTGACCTATTTTATCATCTACATCCTATTGATTTTGTTTTTTGCCTACTTCTATACAACGATTCAATACAACCCGAAAGAGATTGCTGAGGCGTTGAAAAAGAATGGCGGTTATATTCCCGGTGTTCGTCCGGGCGCGCACACAGAAGAAACGCTCGAGCGAATTCTCAATCGTATCACGCTGTCGGGCGCGATCTTTCTGGCCTTTGTCGCAATTGCACCCGATATTTTCATCAAACTCTGGAGTCTCGAAAAGTATTCGCAGCTCATTCACCTGTTCGGTGGTACTTCGCTGCTGATTACCGTCGGTGTTGCACTCGATACGCTGAAGCAAATTGAAAGCCAGCTCATTATGCGCCATTACGACGGCTTCATGGATCGTAATAAAAAGGCCGCTAACCGGCCGCGGGTGGTAAGGTAAGCGACGCATGCAGCTGATCTTTTTAGGACCACCGGGGGCAGGCAAGGGAACGCAGGCGAAGATTTTCCTCGATCGTGCGGGTATTATCCAGATCTCGACCGGCGATATTCTGCGCGCGGCAGTAGCCAAAGGCACTGAACTCGGCAAACAAGCCAAAGCTTTTATGGATAAGGGCGAACTTGTTCCTGATAGCGTGGTCATCGGCATCATCGAACAACGCATTCAAGAACCAGACTGTAAAAAAGGTTTTGTTCTCGATGGTTTTCCGCGTACGATCGAACAGGCCGAAGCTCTCGATGCAATTCTGGCAAAGCTCAATATTGCACTCGATCACGTGGTGAATTTTGAAGTTCCCGACGAAGAGCTTGTGCAGCGCCTGTTAGGACGTGCCGCACAAGAAGGCCGCTCCGATGATAACCCTGATTCGATCAAGAATCGCCTGCAGATATTCAAAGATAAAACACAGCCACTCATTCGCTATTACGAAGGCAAAAAAATCCTGCGCCACATCAATGGTACGGGTTCAACGACAGAGATTGCAGATAAAGTGAAGGCCGTTGTCGGGGTATGACGTGGCAGTCCGTATCTACACGAGTAAAGAGGTTTCGCAGATCATGGAATCGGGCATGATCGCATACGAAACGCATATGCGCATACGCGAGCATATCAAGCCGGGTGTTTCTACGGCAGAGCTCGACCAGGTCGCGCGTGAATTCATTTATTCAAAAAAAGCCAAGCCGGCTTTTCTTGGCCTCTACGGTTTCCCGGCATGCATCTGCGCTTGTGTAAACGACAGTGTGGTGCATGGTATCCCCGACAAAAAAACCGTCATCAAAGAGGGGGATGTCGTAAGCATCGACCTCGGCGTCGGGTATAACGGCTATTTTTCCGATACCGCGTGGACATGGCCCGTCGGTGAAATTTCTAAAGAAGCGCGCGAGCTGGTCAGCGTCACACAACAGTGCCTCTTCAAAGGCATTGCAGAGGCGCAGGTCGATAACCGCATCGGGGCAATAGGCGAAGCGGTACAAAAACACGCAGAAAGCCACGGCTTCGGCGTGGTGCGCCAACTCGTCGGCCATGGCATCGGCAAAGCGATTCACGAAGAACCGCAGGTGCCGAACTTTGGCCGCCGTAAAGATGGCATAAAAATCCGCGCGGGAATGGTGCTTGCGATAGAGCCGATGATCAACGCGGGTACATACGACGTATATACAGATTCAGATAAGTGGACGGTCAGAACAAAAGACGGTAAGCTCAGTGCTCATTTCGAACACACAATTGCCGTGACGAGTTCAGGGCCTGTCATTTGCACTCTGCCCAAAGGTGCGAATGTCAATGTGTTCGAAATGATGGGCCAAGATTCCGCGAAAGTCGCGGGAGTTGAGACAGTTGGAGTGAATGCATGAAAGTCAGAGCATCGGTTAGAAAAATTTGTCCACAATGCAAGGTAATACGCCGCGCAGGTGTGATC
>JAEUSA010000416.1 GCA_016788945.1 Leptospiraceae bacterium | reverse complement strand
TTGAGTCGATTGAAATTTCGCAAAAGAAGAAGCTGCGGGATCTGTTCGAGCTGAAGTAGGCGACGTGGTGCAGGGTGCGACAACGCGTACCGAGCCACGCCAGGCATTCGAACATGCGTGTCGCCGTTGCGCACGCAATTTTTCACCCGCTCTCGACCTCAGGCAATTTGCCGTACTCACCTCGGCTTGTCCGCATTGCGGATTTAACCATGGTTATGACAACCGTGAAGGTAAAATCTATTTTCTCGTCGCCGAAAAGATCGGCCGCCGGCAATCAGAAAAGTCTGCAGAGGCAGAAGCCGGTTTACCCGAGCAGCATGCGCCGGTAAGTGCTGCGCCGGTTGAAGAATATACAGAACAGTATGAATCCCCCTTAACCGAGACTCACGAAGAGACGGAGCAACCACAGGAACATTACGCGGTCGCCGACGATGCGGCGGAGCACGCTGCGGACGATGAGCCGGTTACCATTGAAACCGAAGCCGAAAAGCGCGGCACGCTGCCATCGCGTTTCAGCGTTGCTGCAATCGCCGCCACGATGCAGAACTTTGCTGCCACGCTCAACTACCGGCGTGCTGCAGTGATTGCCGCCATAGTATCCGTTGTATTTGCCGGAACGATTGGCATCATGCAGGCAATACCGGTGTCGAGCGAAGAGGCGCGGCAGGCGCTCGCCTCGCTCAAGGCGCGTGAGGCCGATATCGTTCTCGATCGTAACGGGCATGAACTCAACCGCCTCGGCGTCACACAATCAGACAAAACCCCGCTCACCGCATTTCACAAATGGCAATTAGATGCTCTGCTCTATGCCGAAGATCGCAAGTTTTATGAACACCATGGCGTGCAATATACAGCGATTCTGCGCGCGGTGCTGAATAACTTTCTCAATTTGCGTTACGCACAGGGTGCATCAACCATCACACAGCAGCTCGCGCGCATTATTTTGCAGAATCGTAAGAAGAGCGTGTTCCGCAAACTTTCTGAAATCAGGCTGGCGAGGGCTCTCGAAATTGTACTGCCGAAACAAAAAATACTCGAGCTCTACATCAATAATGTGTATCTCGGGCACGGTAACTATTCGTTCGCGTCTGCCGCGCGTTTCTACTATGGTAAAGAAATCAAAGATCTGACGGCCAACGAGTATCTGTCGATTGTCGCACTCATACCATCGCCCGAAAAATATTCACCACTCAAGAACAACCGCCGCTTGCAGGCGCGGATGCAGGTGTTGTTCGAAGGTATGCGCACTGCCGGTATTGTGAACGTGTCGAACGAAGGCTGGCAACGCGGAATGGAGTCGGTTACCGAACAGGCAGGGCGCTTTGCCAGTGAAACGGCATTCGGGGAAAAAACGCGTCTCGGGTTGTGGCCCGCACAGTATTCGCGGGATTATCTGATACAGCGCAAAATTCTGCGCGCTGAAAATCAGAACTCCGCGCGGGTGCATACGACGATTGATGGTGAATTGCAGCAACGCGCCGAAGAGCTTGTGCAGAAGCATCTCAGGCAGGCGAGAAAAAATTTCCGCGCTACGTTAAAATCTTCAGACAGCAAAGAAATACGCCTGCGCAACCGCATTCGCCAGGCGGCATACGATTCGGGTCTTTTGCTCGACGTCGCCGGTTTATCGCTCGCGCGCGAAGCCGAGCCGCAGATACAGGCGGCGCTGATCGCGATGGCGCCGCGCTCGGGAGAAATTCTGGCAATGGTGGGGGGCGAGTCGTTTGAGACAATGAACCAGCTCAACCGCACAATACAGATGCGCCGCCAAACCGGATCGGCGATAAAACCTTTTATCTACGCGAAAGCACTGAGCCAGCACCTGATTCACCCGGCAACGCTGATCGACGATACGCCCTATGTAGTGGGGTCGGGCGCAAATGTCTGGGCGCCTGAAAATATTAATGGCGGATTTGAAGGGCCCATGCCCGCGCGTGACGCGCTCGCCAAATCGCGCAATATCCCCGCGATTCGCGTGGGTCGATTGCTTGGCCGTGATTCGGTAACCGAACTTTTCTCTGAATTCTTTTTTCAGTCAGAACGCGCACTCGAAGAACGTTTCAGCTACGACGAAACCGTTGCCATCGGCACCATATCACTTTCGCCGCTGGAAATGGCGCGCGCATTCTCCGTTTTTGCCAACAACGGCTTTCTCAATGATCCAATTCTGGTGACCCGTGTGGAAGCTCAGGAGAAGATCATCGACGTACGCAAGACGCATACCGATCAGTTGGGCCTTACCGCTGCCGGTAAAGAGCGAATTCTTTCGGCTGCCGAAACACAGCTTGCGATATCGATGCTGAAGAGTTCGGGGCGCAACGCCGGTACAGGGGTTCCGGGTATTATCGGTAAAACGGGAACCTCATCCGATTCGCGCGATCTGTGGTTTATTGGCGGCGGCAAAAACATTATCGTCGCCGTGTGGTTTGGCTTCGACGACATGCGGTATTCTATACCCGGAGCAACCGGATCTGCGTTAGCCTCGAAGCTTGCCGGTGACCTGCTCCGGTCAGATTTCGAACCGCTCGAATTCAAAATGCAGCCCGGTATGGTGCGCATGCGCGTCTGTCCACTCTCAGGCCGTATGGCGTCAGAATCGTGCCCGCATGCGCGTAGCGAAGTATTTCTCAGCGGTGTAACACCGGAGGGCGAATGCCTGCACGGCAGCGGGGGAGCGGAAGGCGATTTTATGGCCGTGATGGGTGAATCGCAGTTTCATTGACAGTCTTTTTCCGGCGCGCGTTTCTGCTGAGTCTGATTCCGCTGGCAAACGCATTCGCGGCGGGCAATAACAGTTATTATCGGGGTCTGGGGCTCGTCGAAGAAGATCCTCTTGAGGCGGATGCCTTGCTGTCTGCCGCGCTCAAAACAACAACCAACGATCGCATTCGCCGCGCGGCGAAGTACGATCTCTTTTATCTGCGCTTGCGGCTCGGCCGTTTTGTCGAGGCGTATCCCCTTGCGTCGACAAAATCGATGCGGCGTAAGTTTGTGGCAGCCGCGGCGCCGCAGCTGAGAATTCCGGAAGCGCGTTTTGAACGGTTGCTCTCGGCACTCGACCGGGAATGCGCCGCGCGTGAAGACGGCGATGCCGATAGAGTCGGCGAATGGTTTGCGAAAACAAAAAATCCTGCCGCGTTATATGATTTTGCCTATCGCCGCCTTGAGGCGTGCAAAGTTGCCGAGCCTGAGGCAATTTTTCCGGCCATGCCAGAAAAGGTCGACGACATGCGGATTGTGCAGATCAGGTTGGTGGCTGAACGACTGACGGCTGCCAACCGGGAGTACTCAGAAAACAAGCAGGCGCTCGCCGCGTTACGCGAGGCTTCGTCTTCTTTAAGTGAAACCAGCAGCCAATTAGCAGTGCAGTTAGATCTTGCCGAGGCGAGATTAGCCGCACTCGCGGGGCAAATGGCCGATACCGACACCACCTGTGCACGCCTGCGCTCGACAGAAGGGGGTGCGTTTGCGCGGCGGGCATGCGCGTATCTGAGAGGTTACGCTGCGCTCAAATCAACAGAGTATGCCCGCGCCGATAAGATTCTTTCGGTTTTGAAA
>JAEUSA010000380.1 GCA_016788945.1 Leptospiraceae bacterium | reverse complement strand
CAGTATTCGATGGCGACCCCGATGATCTATCTCGGTCTCGACTATAAACCTCCACTTAAGGCGCACCACACACTGGTCACAATCCCGACCGAAGAGATGAATCGCTACTGGGATGAAAGTTATTTGAAAGGAGAGTATTCGGAAAAACAGTTCGGCATCATCAGCTGGACAACCAAGTCCGATCCCAGCCTCGCACCAAAGGGACATCACATCATCATTTTGACTCTGGCGCCGGGGCCCTACAAACTCAAAGACAAGAATTGGGATGAGATCAAGAAAGACCTCATGAAGCGCATTATCAATTATTACTCGGAAAAATATTTGCCTGGCCTCAAGGACCACGTCAAGGTTGCTGAGTTTGCCACACCGCTCGATTTCGAGCGCCGCCTGCTCTCGCCTGAGGGCGCGATCTATGCACTGCGGCAAGATTTTGCCAATGCGAGTATGTTCCGCCCGTCGGCGAAGTCGAAGAGTATCAAGGGGCTTTACCTTGTCGGCGCCTCGACGCACCCCGGCGGGGGGGTACCGACAACGATGTGTTCGGGCATGATCGGCGCCGATCTCGTCATGAAGTACCAACCCAAGGATAAGTTATGAACTACTGGCCATACTACTTAGTTGGATTAATCGCCCTGCTGGTGCTCTGGCCGCTCAGCCGACGCGCCACGCGCCGGCATGTATGGAATCTGCTCAGGCAGACAGTCTACCTGATACCACGGTACTTCGTGTAGCGTGGTTGTAAAAAGGCGGCTTGACAGGCCGCATTTATCCGCACGAGCGTGCTTTGCTCGCAGTAGGGAGCGACAGATGCTTAGGCGTGTACTTTCCATCGGCATTCTTGTCGTCCTCACCAATTGCCAATCTTGGGGTAAATTCTGGGAAATTCCCTCTGACATTGATGTTTGTACCCTTTCGCGTACGGACATCATTAAGGCTGAATACGCTGCCGCCGTGAAAAAATACATGCAGCAACAGGCGGCGAAAGGCGTCACCGGAGATCCCACCGCAACGACGCTCACAGGCCCGACAGGGGCTGACTTTTGGCACTCAGGCGTTATGGGTACCGACGGTATGATCTATGGAGTTCCCCTGAACTCTACGGCTTGGTTGCGCATTAACCCGGCAGACGATTCGGCCACTACGGCAGGTATGCCGACAGCCCCGGGCGGCAGTGCCTATTCGAGCGGTACGCTCGCGGCTAACGGCAAGATTTATTCTCCGCCGTTCTTTCCGGCTTTGTTCAATCAGCTTACTTTAAGTCCTCTTGGCGTTCAGACTTTTTCTGCGGGAGGGTTCGTTACCAACGCACCCAATTACACCGGCATTGTCATGGGGCGTAATTACAAACTGTACGCCATGCCGCAAGATGCACAAAATTTCGTACGGATCGACCCTGATACCATGACCGCGATCGTACTCTCTGCTGTACCGACTGCAGGGGGTTCGGTAACGCGTTGGGGTGGTGGCGTTTTAGCATTCGATGGAAAAATCTACGGTATTCCGCAATCTTACACTCAGGTGCTGCGCCTAGACCCGGCGAGCGAGGGCGCAGATTACTTTGCCTCACTGGGCGCCACACTGGATAAATGGCATGGCGGTGCACTCGCAGCGAATGGAAAAATTTATGCGGCTCCCATGAGCAACAAAGGGGTTCTTGAAATAGATCCCGACGCCTCGACGACTGCAGAATACGGAAACTATGCGGGCGCAGAGCAGTATTTGGGGGCCGTTACCGCGCCGAACGGTAAGATATATATGATACCTCACGCTGCGACACAAGTCATCGAGTTTGACCCTGAAACTAAAGTGGCGCGCGTCTTTGGTACGCTGCCTGCCGGGGCTACCAAATGGATTGGCGGCATTCTGGCGGGCAATGGCAAGATTTATGCAATACCGCGAAATCCCGTTTCTGCCGGCCAAGCGCTGTTGGTTATCGATACGAAATCTGTCGGTAGTTTCTGTTCACCGCTGCTGCAATCTGCGTACTTCAACAAATATTGATTCAGCGACGGCGGTTTGATTTTGCTAATGCAGAAGGCTGTTGTGGCCCGGTCAGGGCAAGAATGGGGTACTGTTTTGCGAGGTGCAGGGCCCTCTATGCAGCAAGCCGTGATTAGGTTTTTCACGGCCAATGCGCAGTGATAATCTCCTTCACCGCCTGACTTTTGTCGCGAATTTGCCCCATGAAAATCGCAAATCCCAATATGACGGAGCTGTCGGCCAAAGCCCCGGCTGATCTCGGCAAAGTAAAATACAAGCAGTACGGTAAATACCTTGGTGATTTCGTCGCCGGCGAAACCTATGAGCACCCGCGCGGCATGACCGTGACAGCGGGCCTGATCCAGGATTTTTCGACCACATTCCTCGAAGCGAATCCCCTTTACTTAAACCTCGAATACGCCAAGGCGTTAGGCCACCCCGCTATACCG
>JAEUSA010000352.1 GCA_016788945.1 Leptospiraceae bacterium | reverse complement strand
AAATTAAAATCTGTTGGTGCTTCGCCGGCGGGTTCGGGCGTGACAGCAAAGTCGCCCATATCAGCGGCATCGGGTATACCCTGCGAAGGCGGCAGATCGCCCATCGGCTCGGCGCCGAGATCGAGGTCAGTCGCGGGCGCGCCGCTTTCTCCCATTTCGTCGGCGAGTGGGACATCTTGCACTTCGCTGGCAGCCGGCGCAGCGTCGAAATTGTCCATGTCCATATTCAGGACATCATCAAATTTTGCGAGATCGGCGATTGGGCGCTTCGGGGCTGCCGCATCGACGGCGGGTGCCGCCCCTTCGGGTAATTCGGCACCTTCGGCTGCTTCGCCCGGCGCTTCTTCACCGGTCTCAGACTCGGGCACATCAACCTGACCTGGAGCTTTCAGAAAAAAGCCGGTTAGGTCACTGATCGTAGCGAGTTCTTCCGGCGTATAAACGACGGGCTCTTTTTCCGGTTCCTTTTGCTCTTCCGCCATGTTTTTTTGAGGCCCGTGAGGATTGCGCGTTGCGCAATCCTCACGGGCCAATTATCCCTAAAGAATTTATCGGAAATACCGAAAATATATTGAGGGATTTTATGTCACACGTGACCACAATTGCCCACCTGACAACCAAAATCAGGATTATCCTGCTGGCGGCGCTCACCATAGGCGCGCCGGTAGCCGCCAATGAAGAATTCGACCTGACCTCAGATCAGCTCGAGCAAAGCCGCACGCAGAACGAACCGGTACTTTACGGTTACTACCTCGACTCGATGCGCCAGGCAGAAAAACCGCGCTTTGTAACCCTGATCGACGCCTATCAGTATGCCCGCGGCAACGGCCTCGGCACCCGTGGAGTTCTATTTTCATACCATAATCGTGCTGCGCGTGAAGTTCGGTTCGTGGCAGATATACCGGGTGCGGCACCGCAGGCCATGCGCCGCAATAAGTATGGCGTTTGGATCTACTATTATATTCCGCCTGAAATCGTGCATGCGGCACCGACGAAAAAAATCCGCTATAAGTTCTGGGTCGACGGTCTATTCACCGTCGATGATACGCATGAACAACAGGAGAAAGACTCGGGCGGCATGATGGCGTCTGTCTTTCATCTGCTGCATGACCACTTCGCGGCGAGTGCGGGTGTGTTTGTACTCGATACGCCGGTAGGCCACGGCCGCGAAGTGCTGTTCCGCATTCCTGCCGGTGATGCAGAAACCGCGAGTATCGCGGGTGATTTTAATCACTGGAACCCACAGCGCGATTTTCTCAACAAGAGCGAAGACGGCTATTTTGAACTGAAAAAAATTATTCCGCCGGGCGAATATCCTTTTCTCTATCGGTGGGATGGTAAACTGAGCCAGAAAGTCGCAACGAAAAAAAGCCGGGTGCACCCGGTATACGGGCGCGTCAATTTTTTGGTTGTGAAATAGCCGGGGCTGCGCGGCAGGTCGCGAAAAACGCGCGCGAGCAAAATGCGCTACGATTTTCTACCGAAAATCGTACGCCAAAGGGCTAAGAATCCTGCATTCTGCGCGCGCAAAGAGCGTTTTTCGACCGGGATCCTAAAATCCGACAAGCTATTACGACCTGCCGCGCAGCCCCAGCCAGCCGTTAGCGCATAATCGCAATCTCATTTGACCGCGCAGAGGCGTTCTGCGTCTCAGGCTCAGTTTCTATGCCGATCATTCGCAGCCTGAAATCCATCTTCTTCGTTTTGCCGCTGGTATTTTCTGCCGCGTCGTACGCCGCTGAAGCAGCCAAAACACAAGAACTCGCGCGCGTCGCCATTTTCGAATTTCAAGATAACACGGGGCAACAGAACTATGGTTGGGTGAAAACCTCTTTACCTGACGCGATCAATGATTCGATGAAAACGCATTTTGAATTCGTCCGTGCCGATGCAGCAGCCGCGCAAAAAAAAACCGAAAAGGCCGGTACATCGACCCCGCTGACGCCTGAAGCGGTTTCGCAGCTTGCCGGGCAACACGGCTTCGATATTGTCATTTATGGCGATTATAGTTATAACCGCAGCACGAAACTCGCACAGATCAATGCAACCGTCTACCATAACGGTGGTAAGCGCATAATCGGCGCTGTGACCGAATTCACCAAACTCAACAACGACGTATTTACCAAAATCGATGTCATCAGCAAAAAAATCACCGAGCATATATATCGCTACAGTCTCGATCTCACAGAAAAGGACGCGCTGAAAAAACGCGAAGAGGGTATCAGGTTGCTCGTGCTGGTGCCCACATGGACAAACGAAGCCGAAAAAAAGACGGCTATCGGCGAACTCGAAGTCCAGAAAAAAGAACTGAAAAAAAAGTATGACGCCGAATTCATTACGATTTTTGAATTTTTCAAAAAGAAACAAACACCGGCCGCTGACCAGAAGAACATTGAATTGCTGGCAAAGTCGCGCAACGATGCGGCAATTGCTGAGTGGCTCAAAGCGCAGAAAGTTTCGAATGCAATGATCGTGTTCGTCAGCGACAACAAGGTCAGCCTGCGTCCAGTTGTCGAAGGTGTACAGAAGGCGCCGGTGAGCTATGCAATTAACGCGTCGGCGGCAGACAAAGCAAAGAGTATCGATGCCGCCGTCACCGGTAGCGGCATGCAACAGAGCCTGCAAAAAACCACGATTACCCGAAAACCACCGGTGGTGGGCCGCCTTTCGCTTTCGCTCGGCGCCTTTAACCTGCGCCCCGTCGGCACCGGCAGCGCGCAAATCAACAGCAGTTTCGGCTTTGAAGCACAAGTGCTGGGCCGGTTTCTCAACCTATGGGTTTTTCAGCTCGGTGCGGCAGGTTCACTGCACGGCACGATACAAAAACATACCCGCGCGGACGGCGATGATGATTTTACGTTGCGCCACTATACAGCGCTCGCTGGCCCGGCTATTATTGTACCGATGCCGTTTTACCGGCCGCTCGAATTCCATTTTGTTGTGCTCGGCGGAGCCACCTACAGCCAACTCGACAAATATAAATATGTGGATACGACACTCACGTTCAAATCGGTCAACCCGGCGGCGAGCGCACAAGCAGAAGTGCGCTGGCATATTATACGCTTCTTCTTCGTAGGCGCTGCAGCGAGTTACCACCAGATTTTTTTCCCGGGCACCGACATGCAATACATCAACATTAACCTGCGTGCGGGATTGAGGTTTTAATATGACAGCATTGCGTCGCATTTTCACATTTGCCGCCATCTGCGCCGCGACACACTGCGGTAATTCAGGCATTTACGATGAAGCGCTGACAGAATATTACCGCGTGGTGCGCAGTGGCCTGAATGAATGGTATCCGCTGAACGGGAATTTGAATTCAAGGATAGGTAATGCGGCAGGGTCTGCAACCGCCAGCTATTCCAGTGGGGTCAATCGTGCCGGCGAAAGCGGTAAAGCAGTGTGCACGACAACGGCTGAGTTTCTCTTTGCATCGGCAACCATCGGCACCTCTCCTTTTACGGTGAGCGCATGGGTTAAACTCAATACCCTCACTGCAGGCCCAAACAGTATAATACAAAAAGGCCGACAACAAACTGGTTATTTAGGATTCATAGTAAGCCAAAGCGGCTCAACCTCTTGGTCAATGTCTTATGGAGAAGGATCAACAACAAAGAATACCACGTCATCGGGGGTCACGGCGGGTGTCTGGTATT
>JAEUSA010000290.1 GCA_016788945.1 Leptospiraceae bacterium | reverse complement strand
GGCCGTTGCCTGTTTTCCAGATCAACATGAAGCAGGTCGAACTGGAAATCACCGACCGGCTGTTGCTGCGGCACTTTCAGCCAGGACTCATCGATCTATTTCGCATCCAGAAAGGCCAAGAAAGCCTCGGCCAATTCTCAGCGGTCGTCAGCGCCAGCAAGAATCTCGGTGGTGGCAAAACGCATGTTACTCTTGAATTTCAGGATATGGACGCGATGTCTGAACTGAATCTCGAAGAAGCATTGAAATAATGCCTATCGCTTAAACCCCTAATTTTTTCTGCGCTTTCAGCGCCAAACCGTGCTGCGCCCAATCGCTGAGGCGGAAGTCCTTGACGATCGCGTCAAGTTTCGCCGTGACCGTCGATGCAGCGACCTTGTCATTATCGGGCAGTGTATCGAGGGCCGTGCGGATTTCATTGGTGATACCGGTCAGACACATCGCCGCGGTTTGCAGAAATTTGCGGTCGGCGTCGTCGCGGCCCTTTTCCCCCCATTTCTGGATGTCGGCAACATAGTGAGCGAGAAATGCGGTCATGCGCATCGGTGGTTTGTGCACAAAACGCTCGAGATCCGAAAGGTAGAACTTGATCTCATTCCACTCGCGCCGCCCCTGAAATATATATCTCAATTCGCTCTCGATATCGGGGAACAAATTTGAAATCGCCCCGACGATGCGCCGGCATTCGAGCGTAGCCATCGGATGAAAAAAAACATCGGGATAATGCGCGATGAGGGCGTCGTTAGCCTCCATGATTTCGCGCATGCGGGCGTCGGCTTCTTCCTGGCGTTTGCGCTTGGCCTCCTCTTCAGCGGCTTTTTCTTCCATCGCCTTGAAAAAATTCATTTCTTCTAAAATGAAACGCTGAAAGTCTGATCGTGCCGCCCTCTGAAAAGCGATTCGCTCTTCAAGCTTTTGCAGGCTGAAAAATGGCCCATGATAACGTTGTTGCGCGCGGCGGTATTTGCCGCGCAGCTTTTCTAAGATTACAGTTTTGTCGTCGGGCGAATATTCATCTTTTTTTGCTTTTTTGAAGAACATTTCTGCTATTGCCAAAGCTTTCCAGCGCTAATACCGGAATATGCTTGTCCCCTTTATGTATCGGCAAAAAATCTACCCATGTTAGAAAATACCCCCAGCCGCACGGCCGAGGTTGTCGCATTGATTCGGGCACTGGAATACAGTTACTATGGTGAACAGAGCCTTCTGAAAGATAAATACGCGGCACGCTTTTTATCCGACTTTTATATGGCCATCTATAACCGGCTATCGATCTTACCCGAATTTACTTCTTTTTTCGTGAACGCTTCGAGCCTCGGGCTGTTCGATTTTATTACGCTGCGGCATGCATTCATGGATAGTTATGTGAAGCGCTTCGCCGCAAAACTACCCATCGTTCTGCTCGGCGCCGGCTACGACTCCCGGGCGTTGAGGCTGCATCAACACATACACCACGGCATCTGGGAATTTGATTTCCCCGCCACGCAGCGGCGCAAGAAATTTTATTTGCGCAATGAACGTATCGAAGGCGAGCCGCCGCATTATGTGGAGGTCGACTTCATGAAAGAACAGTTAACTGATGTGTTCGCGCATTCTGGCATCCCCAAAGGGCCTGCCCTCGTGTTGTGGGAGGGTGTCTCGATGTATGTCACCGAAGATGTCGTGCGGAACACACTGATTACCTGTCGCGAATATTTCGGTCCCGGTACTATCATGCTCTTCGACTATTGGCATGACAAAATGGAAGATCCGCTGCGTAACCTGCTCGTTAAACTCATGCCGTTAGTGATGGACGTGATCTATAACGAACGCTTTACCTTCGGCGCCACTCCCGCAGAACTACGCGCCTTAGCACTGGATTGCGGTGCGAAACGTTTTGAAAGCAACACCGGCAAGCAGATGATGACGAAACTTTTATTGACGTCGCGACTACCTCTGGTCTCCGCCTCAATGGCAGTCGTCGAATTCTAAACCATAGGAGCCAGCATGCATTTATCAAAAGACGGAATGATCGAGGAGATTAAAGAATCTCTGGTCACAGAAAGCGATCTTGGTTTTCTCAAATCGCTCGATGAGACCACCCTCGAAAAAATACACAAAGAAATTCACGATTACATTCACAGAACCGAAGAACTGCAGAAACCGGTATTCAAGGTGATGGCGGTGTCGACGCAATTTATCCCCAATTTTATTATCGCTAAACTCGCACACGACTACCTCACTCCTTATATCATTGCGCAAGTCGTAATTTATATGGACCCCAAAGCGGCAGCGAAAATCGGTAAGTCCCTACGCATCGACTATATGGGTCAGGTGGCGTTATATGCGAGCCCCGAGATTACAGCGCGCATCGGCAACTTGATGGAGACGAATATTGTCGCGCAAGTCGTCAAAGACCTCGCCGCAAAGAACTTTCATAGCAAGCTTGGCGAACTTGCCGATCTACTTGAAGACAGAGTCATGCTCGAAATCATCAAGGTTTTACGCGACGGCAAAATTGTCGGCAATATCGCGAATTCTATGGTGAACGAAGAGAAAATTGTGCGCATTGCACAGCAAATGCCGCCCGATATCCGCAGCGGCGCAAAGGCGCAGCTTGAGTCGCTCGGCAATAAATTGTCCGAGAGGTTTTAAAATTGAACATGCGCGCCTCATTCATTGCTTTGGCCTCTCTTGCTCTGACTCTGCATTGCTCCTCTGGCGAAGTCGTAAACCGCTATGACAGCTGCGAAAAAATCGCCATCGGCCCCGGGACAGAAGACTTTGCGCTTTCACCTTCAACCGACACGATTTTTGTTTCGAGCCACGAACGCCGTAAGTGGACTACGCCGGGAGATATCTACACCTATGCTGTAAAAACCCGGGTTGTAAAAAAGCTGACGCGCAGCGGCGAACCCACGGATGTCTTCTTCAGCCCACACGGCATCGATCTTTACGAGCAAGGCCGCGACCGTTATCTCTACGTCGTCAATCACGGCAAAGAGTTGAACGATGCCGACCAAAGCATTCTTATCTACCGCATCAGCGGCGATTCTCTGGTCTTCGTGACCCGGGTTCGCAGCGAATTTATCAATTCGCCGAACGATGTGGCCGTGGATGAAAACGGCAGCTTCTATGTAACTAACGACCATGGTTCGCGCGGCAGCATGTGGGAAATACTCTGGGGATTACGCAGGTCAAAAATCGCCTTCTGCACACTGAGTGGCCTTAACGCCAATAGCTCTGCAACCTGTGTAGTCGCCGCAGACGGTGTCGCGATGGCAAACGGCCCGCTCGTGCGAGGTGACAAAGTTTATGTAACGGCAACACGCGATGACGCCTTGTTTGAATTTAAGCGTAATGCGGATGGCACGCTCAGCAATAAACGGAAACTGGCATCGTTGGCGGGCCCCGATAACCTTTCATGGCATGAACAGAGCCTGATTACGGCGTCGCACACCAGCAACTGGAAATTCTACCGGCATTTCAAGAATGCATCCAATCACGCACCGTCATACATTGCCGCGATTAAGGCAGAGGGTGGCGAGATCACGCCACTATATTTTAACGCCGGGGAGCGCATCAGTGCTGCATCGGGGGCATTTGTTTATCAGTCGCGTCTGTATATTTCGCAGGTTTTCGAAGATGCGATTTTTGAATGTCAGCCAGTACGCTAAAAAACTTCAGCTGACACTGACGCGGCGAGTCTCGCTTCCCGAAGCAACGTCTGTGTAAATGGTATCGAACGTAGCGTTCTCGACCACGAAGGCCACACCGCTGCCGTCAGGGGAAAAACCGGCGTGCGGTTCGGTAAAGGTTACGAGTTCCATCGGCTTGAGCGCTTTTTCGTGCAACCTGCCCTCAGCATCTCGGTACAGCATCACGAGGTTGCCCTGCAGCAGCAGAAATGATTCAGGGCAAGTGTGCTGCTCGAGCTCGGTAATTTCGGCGGATGCAGCAAATTTCGGCCGATAGATGCCGATACGCCAGTTCTTACCTTCGCTGAAAATAACTTCCCATTCTTTACTGGCGGCAATCGTAGTTGTAATCACGGCATCGCGATGCTTACCCGAGTTTATGCGGTAAACTATTTCTCCCTCCGCGTCGGACCATTCTTAATGCAACTTTCTTTACTCGCAGATGCACGACAAAGGATTAGCCCATGGCAGGGGCACATAATAAATCCGGCGCGGAGACACCCTGCGAAACGATTGCCGAAGCAGTGCGCACAGCATGCATCGCCGCCGCCCAACGCGCCTATGAAGACGCGGGCATCAGCGGCTTATGCGCAGAAGGGCGCTGGGAAAACGCGATCGGGGCCATGCAATCCCTCAATCTACAAGCAGTCATCGCTTCACAGCAGGTGGCGGAATAACAATGGCCGCCCCCCTTGCCGAGCGCATGCGCCCGAAAACGCTCGCCGAATATGTCGGGCAGAAGCACCTTGTCGGTGAAGGTGCCGTACTGCGCCGCGCCGTCGAAGGCAAAAACCTGCCGTCGATTATTCTCTGCGGACCACCGGGTGTCGGCAAGACAACTCTGGCGAATATTCTCGCCAGCGAACTTAAACGGCCGTTTTATCCACTCAGCGCGATCAATTCAGGGGTCAAAGATATCCGCGAGGTAATCGAAAAAGCTTCGGGCGGTGGATTATTCAGCGAAAAGCCGGTTTTATTTATCGATGAAATCCACCGATTCTCAAAGGCGCAACAAGATTCATTACTGGGCGCGGTAGAGACCGGTAAAGTAACGCTGATCGGCGCTACCACGGAAAATCCTTCTTTTGAAGTAATTTCTGCATTGCTGTCACGCTGTCAGGTTTACTTCCTCAAAGCTCTTGATGAAGCGGATTTGCTCTATCTGCTGCGCCACGCTATCGAAACCGACGGTCTGCTCAAGGGCCGAAATATTCATCTCGCCGAAACCGCAGCGCTTCTTCGCCTGTCTGGTGGCGACGCGCGCAGGTTGCTCAATGTGTTTGAATTGGTCGTGGAGGCTGCCGAAGACCAAAATGGCCAAGCAGCGCTGACGGCGACCAGCGTGCTTGCCATCACAGACCAGCTTGTGATAGCAATAGTTCAACAGAATCCGGTACGTTATGATAAGGCCGGGGACAACCACTTTGACATCGTCTCCGCCTTTATCAAATCGATACGCGGCAGTGACCCCAATGCTGCAGTATATTGGCTCGCGCGCATGATCGAGGGTGGTGAAGATCCTTCATTCATCGCCCGCCGCATGGTAATCGCCGCCTCCGAAGATATCGGCAACGCGAACCCGACTGCGTTGGTGATGGCAACCACCTGCTTTCAGGCGGTCAATCTGATCGGCTATCCCGAAGCACGTATCGTGCTTTCGCAGGCGGCAACATACCTTGCAACGTCGCCCAAGAGCAACGCAGCGTACGCTGCCATCAATGCTGCGCAAGAGCTTGTGCGCCAGACGGGAAACCTACCCGTACCTTTGCACTTGCGCAATGCACCGACAAACCTGATGAAGACTGAGGGGTATGGCAAAGGCTATGAATACTCTCACGATCGGCCCGGCAATTTTTCGCCTCAGGAATACCTGCCGGCTGAAATCACGGGTAAGAGATTATATGAACCCGGCAACAATGCGCGCGAAAAGGAAACGCGCGAGGCACTGAAAAAGCTCTGGGGCGACAAGTACAGCTACTGACCCCTGTCATGGTTGGGGAAAATCCAAAACTAATTTGCCTGACACTCAGCCCGGCAATTCCAATAGCTCAAGAAAGCGCGCGGTCTTCACCTCAATTTCTTTCTGTAGATTGTCAATGGCTTCGCCCAACTTTCCCATCTTTGTGAAGTCGCCACCTGCCTGCATTTCTGTGTTGAGTGACTCAAGGCGCGCTTCAAGCGCCGGTATCTCTTTCTCTAATTGGTCACGTTCTTTCTTTTGCGCAAACGTTATCTGCTTCGGCCGGTCTTTTACCTTGCGCTCCTTCTCTTTGCGAACACTCTCTCGGTCGTCGCGTTCATCGTTTTTTTCTTTTTTCTCTTTTGCCGCAAGGTAGTCAGAGTAATTACCATGAAAATCGGTCAACACACCCGCGGGTGTGTCCCGAAAATCCTGATCAAGAATAAACAGACGCCGGGTAAGCTTATCCATAAAATACCGATCGTGTGAAACAACCAGCAGACAGCCCTGAAATTCTGTCAGATAATCTTCGAGTACGGTAATGGTGGCAAGGTCGAGGTCATTCGTAGGCTCATCGAGAATAAGAAAATTCGGGTTCTGCATCAGAATTGTCAGCAGATAGAGGCGCTTCTTTTCTCCCCCGCTCAGCGTCGCCGCCTGCTGGCGTTGCATCGCTGCAGGAAACAGGAATTGTTCGAGTAACTGTGACGCCGTGAGTGACTTACCTTTGGCGAGGGGAATCGCCTCGGCAACGTCGCGTACCACGTCTAAGATCGTTTGCCCAGGCTTGAACTCCGCGCCTTTTTGCCGGTAATAGCCGAACACGGTTGTCACACCCGCTTCCACTTTGCCTGAGTCGGCTTTTTCGCTGCCGGTAATGAGATTGAGCAGAGTCGATTTGCCCACGCCATTGCGGCCGATAATACCGATTCGGTCACCCTTAAGAAATCCATAACTGAAGTCTTTCAAGATCTGACGGTCGCCATAACTCTTGTTGAGGTTTTCAATATCGAGTATTTTTCCGCCGACGCGAGACATCTCGGTGTCAATCAGGGTCAGGGTCTCTTTTTTCTTTTCGGTAGCCGCTACCTTCAAATCTTCGAATGCATCAACCCGGTATTTGGCTTTCGTCGTCCGCGCCTTCGGCTGTTTGCGAATCCATTCGAGTTCGCGCCGCATTTTGTTCTGCGCTTTCTCTATCGAGAGTTGCTCGCTCTCTTCGCGCTCTGCTTTTTTCGCGAGATAATATGAATAATTGCCCTGGTAGGCGTACATGCGACCGCTATCTAACTCGAGAATTTCGTTGCAGATCGTTTCGAGAAAATAACGGTCGTGCGTAACCAGCAACAGAGTAATGTTTTCCTGTTGCAGATAACTTTCGAGCCATTCAATCATGTCAAGATCAAGGTGGTTGGTCGGCTCATCGAGAATGAGCACATGCGCTTCTTCAATCAACGCATGCGCCAGCGCCACACGTTTTCGCTCGCCACCCGAAAGTGCGGCAACCCGCGCCGATAAATCGGTTATGCCCAACCGTGAGAGAATACCTTTAATGCGCCGTTCGTAATCCCACGCATTGGCTGCTTCGACCTCGGCGATGGCATTATCAATGCCCTTACCGCTCGCCATCGCCTCTTCGTATCGCGCGAGAACCCGCATGACGGGTTTTTTGGGATCAAAAATGGTTTCGAGAATGGTTGCGTTTTCTTCGAGGGCATCAGACTGATCGAGATAGGCCAGCGTGATGCCATTGCGAATCACAACACGGCCCGCGTCGGCACTTTCTTTGCCGGTGATGATCTGCATCAGCGTAGATTTACCCGCGCCATTTCGCGCAATCAGCGCTTTCTTATCGCCGGCATTCAAGCCAAACGAAATCTCGTGAAACAGCGTTTTGACGCCGAAATTTTTGCTGAGTTTTTCGACCGAAAGATAATTCAGAATCTGCGGTTACGGCAAGCAGAATGAAGCGTCAAGTGCGTCCCGGCCGGATAGCTGCGAAAAGAAAAACCGTGACTGCCACCATAATTACGATCACTGGATCGTTTTATCTTTATTGTATACTTTCTCGCGCCTCTTTGTAATGTGGATGTGAAGAAAATTGGGGGCAATGGCCATGAATTTAACTGAGTTTCAATGGGATAATAAGTACGCCACAGGCATTTTGAATATTGACGCACAACACCAGTACCTGTTTGCCCTCACCAACCGCTTGCTGCGGAACACCGCGGAAAACGCCAGCATGCCGATTATTGCCGTGACGCTTGCTCAACTCGACGACTATGTCAAGGAGCACTTCGATCTCGAAGAGCAGATGTTGCGCGAAGCCGGATACGCCGAGCTGGCAGAGCATATCGCGCAGCACCAGTCGCTGAAAAAGCGGTTGCATGAATATGGACAGCGATTGCTCAATGAGTCTCTCTCTCCGATTGATTTCGCGCGATTCATGCAAATGTGGCTTTCAAAGCACATCCTGCAATCAGATATGAAATATCTCCCCGTCGTAAAAAGTTGTAAATAATCACGTGGCGCGATCCATCGCGTATTTGAATTTACGCGATGGCCAGTTGCTCTCTCGTTGCGAGCATGCAAGTCAGGCTCCATTTGTTCGATAACGCCGGCAAACCGGTCGAGTATTACAGCGAAGGCAGCGGTGAACCGATACTGCTGTGCCACGGTTTTCCCGAACTTTGGTACAGTTGGCGCAACCAAATCAAGCCACTGGTCAGCGCCGGTTTTCGCGTGATAAGCCCCAACATGCGGGGGTATG
>JAEUSA010000254.1 GCA_016788945.1 Leptospiraceae bacterium | reverse complement strand
TGGTATGCGGCTTTTCAGATAAGCCTGCATTTACCGAATGACGCACCATCAACGTCGGGTATTTTCCACGTTGTCTGCCATTTTGTGATGATTTGACATTTCTGAGACAACATTCAGAGTAGAGAGAGTGAAAGAGTATTTCTTAAGGCTAGCATGTAATTCGATTAGATTCTTTCTGCTATTAAGCTTGGTTGGCACAATTTCTTGCGGATTGTCGGGTACTTACTTAGGCATTAAGGTTTGGGGTTATGAATGGTCTGATTGTACGAAATCCGAGCTTTATTTAAGAGTAGGCATCTACCTCGGACTTCTGTCGACATATGCCTCGGATATTTTTTGATTAGGCGCATTAATGGTGGCAAGAAATATGCATTCTTGGTCATTTATTGTGCTGCCAGTTGGTTTGTCGCGAATCAGGCTCATTGGGCCACTGACGCACCCCCAGCATGCAGCCGGGCAGGGGCACGATGAAAGTGGCTCACCTCAATCTTTTTTGAAGTCTGTTGACGCCTAACACAAAACGGCAGACAACAAGATTTACCTGCTGCGCCGCTGCGGTGCCGCGGCTCCTCGCGTGCTCGGCCTCCGGTGGCCTGAAATGCGTTGACGCCCGACAAACGGGAGGTTTGTTTGGTCGGGCGCAACGCAGCCACCTGCGGCAGATAAAATGACGCATACCGGCTTTGTATTTGCAAAGTTGAACGAAGCGTCATTTTACCTCAGGTAAATCCAGCGTTGTCTGAAATAGCCAAGCTTAACAAATTATGAAAAATAGCACAAAACTCCTTTCCGTAAGCATTGCAGTACTCCTCCTGAATAATTTCTTGAGCGGGCGTAGCCCGCGCAGTCTGGCATCGGTTGAACTAAAAGTCACAAAGGCTCACGTCGAATTCGCGCTCGAAGAATTCAAATCTGCAATGGGGCGGTATCCAACCGAAACTGAAGGATTACAGGTGCTTGTCGATTGCAGGAAAATGCCAAAATGCCCAATCGACAGCCATGCCTATATGGATAAGCGATACACTCTTGACCCTTGGAAACGCTTATTCAAGTATAAGATATCTCCGACAGATAAACCAAGCGTCACCTCTTTGGGTGAAGATGGCGTCATAGGCGGTTCAGGCCCAAGCCGTGATTTTGATTTGCTGCTCGATAATCTTGAAGGTCTAGATCCAATAGATTACCGTGGCATCATTCAAAAGGTCTCATTTTATATTCTCATATTGACTGTATTCTTAATTCCGCTAGCGCTCATAAAGGCATTTGTCTCCATTAAGGCGTTATATTGGCGCGTTTTTTTCGGGATTGTCATGATATTTTATTTAATTAGCATTTTATTTGCTTTGGGTAGCCTATCCTCCTAGGTCGCTTGGCTACTTCAGACAACAAGATTTACAAGCTGCGCTCGCTGCGGTGCCGTA
>JAEUSA010000251.1 GCA_016788945.1 Leptospiraceae bacterium | reverse complement strand
ACTGAGGCGGTTCTTCTTCGACAAAAACCCCGAATCGGTCGACCTCGTATTGTTGCTGCCCGCAAAGTTACGATCAAGCACCGCGGAGGCCATAATCAAGCGCCGACTACACATCTATTTCCATGAAAAAATGCACGAACTCGAAAAACAGCTGCAGCACGCAAAAATGCGCAACATTCTCAAGGTTGCCCTGTCGCTGCTGCTGATGGTATCTACGGGTTATCTTGCCGTTCATGCGGCGCAGGTATTGTGGAAGAATATCCTCAAAGTCATGTTAGAACCGGCGAGCTGGTTTCTGTTCTGGACGAGCCTCGAACAATTGCTGTTCTCCTTGCGGCCCGCCGCAAAGGAACTCCACTACTTCCGCCGTCTGTCAGAATGCAAAATTGTATTCCTTCCGATTTGAGTATTGCAACAAACAACATACCGGCTTGATTTAATGTTTTACACCGAATACACCAGCGGGCATCGTGCCGAATGAAGCAGATCGGCCGGTTGCTTACCCTTGTCATTCTCACCGCAAGCACGGCATGCAAGAATAAAATTGGAACCAGCGAGAGCATCAAAGCAGATTTAAAAAACTATGTCACCGTTGAACTACCAAAACACGGTGAATTGTTCAGACTGATTGGTGCGCTCAGCGAAACCTATAAAGATGCCGGCGGTGGCGACAGCCATTCAGACGACAAAAAAGAAGACAGTGAAATTGAAACCCTTGGCGCAGCGATTTCTGAGCTCAAGAATACAAAAATCCTCACCGACGACGTGCGGAAAGTCCATGCCGATCTGCAAGAGGCTGTGGTCAAATTACAAGATAGCCTGAAGAAAATTGAAGCTTTGAAACAGGCCAAAGATTTTTCCGCGATCAGAGGCGTATTCCCTGCCATACAAGACATTATCAAAGGCATTCGTCTCGTCGACGACTGGAACGAGGCGCTCGCTCATGGCTGCAAAGCAAACGGACTCGGGGCCGAATACAACACGTTTCGCAAAAAATACGGATTAAAGTCACATTAATCGCCAGAAACCTCAGTGCGCCAGAAACCAGTGAAACATGCGGTAGCGCAGACTGCCGTTGAGTCGTTTATCGAGGCGGCAAAATCGCTGGGACTTATTGCCTTTACCAGCGACAAAAACGGCAAAATAGTGCATTCTTCTCCAGCGGCAAAAAAACAGCTTACTGTATGGAAAAAAATAATCGGCGCAGAGCAGGTGAAAAAGATACCCGAACATGGTTCGTGGCGCGTAGGTTCAACAGATTATACATACCAGCGCCAGAATCTCGGAAAAGAATGGGTGGGATTCATTGCCGTTAAGCAGGGCACGACAGCAAATGATTCAACATCCCGAAAAATGCAATTGTTGTTTGATATATTGCCGGTCGGCGTGGGCATTCTCGATCAAAATAACCAACTGATCGAAATGAATCCCGCTTTGCAGAAAATTGTCCGCATGGATGAAGCCGGTTTGCAGGCGGGAAAATATCGCAATAGAAAATATTTCGATGGTTCGCTTCGCCCTCTGAAAATGAGCGATTGGCCGAGCGCGATGGCGAAGGCGAAAGAAAAGCCGGTCATTGATCGTGAGGTCGGCATCGAAACTGAAACAGGCGACATTATCTGGACGAGCGTGAGTGCTTCTTTCAGCAAAGGCTTAAAACAGACGATTACCGTCACACGCGACATCACTGCGGAGAAAAACGCCGTCTATCAGCTGAAGCAGCGTGAAGAATTTTTTCACACCATTCTCGATGCGCTACCTGGCATGGTGGGCTATTGGACCAAAGGACTTATCTGCCGTTATGCCAACGCGCAATATCTCGAATGGTTTGGCCGCACTTCGCAGCAGATGTTGGGTATCCGCATACAAGATCTCATGGGGCCCGAACTCTTCGCCAAAAACAAACCCTACATCGACGGCGCCCTCGCCGGAAAACCCCAGCTATTTGAACGCCGACTCGACAAACCTGATGGCAGCTTTGGCTGGACTTCGGCGCGCTATGTTCCCCATATAAAATCGGGTAAGGTTGAAGGTTTCTTTGTGCTCGTGACTGATGTGACGGATCTTTACACAGCGCGGCAAAATGCCGAAAAGGCCAGCGAAGCAAAATCACACTTTCTGACGATGCTGAGCCATGAGCTGCGCACACCGCTGAACGGCATTCTCGGTACGCTCGATTTACTCGATTCCGGGGCAGCATCGACAGAACAGAAAAACCTATTCAACCTCATCAATCAAAGCGCATCGTTGTTGCTCCGTCATATCGAAAGCCTGCTGCAATATGCGCGCCTCGAGGCTGACAAGGCGGAAATTGATCTTATCCGCGTTTCGCTGCATGAAATTATTCTGCAAACCGTTGCCTCAACTCGTTCAGCTTATCCGCAAAAAAGGAACATTCTCCGCGCGCCGCAGATCGACAAATCGTTTCCCGACCGCGTCATCACCGACGGGGGAAAAATCAGCCAGATACTCATCAATCTGTTAGGTAATGCGATGAAGTATACCGAATCGGGCAGCATCGACACCATTTGTTCGGCGGAACGCGGCGCTGGTAAATCGGCCGTCATCACCTTTACGGTGCGCGACACTGGGCTCGGTATTGCGAAACAAGACCTCGGGCGCATTTTTACCCCATACGGTCAGGTGAAACCCGCGGGCAACGTTTCGACCGAGGGCCTGGGCCTCGGCCTTGCTATCACAGAAAAACTGGTGCACTTACTGAAAGGGAGCATCAGCGTTGAGAGTCGTCTGCGCCATGGCTCGACCTTTACCGTTACGATACCCGTTGAAATCGACAATACGCCGGTTAAAGAAAAAGTTGCGACTGATAATGTGGATTTAACCCTGCTTGCGGTGCAGCGACCGGCAGAAATACTCATCGTCGACGATAATCCTCTGAATATTATGCTGTTTGAGCAAATGCTCAAAAAACTCGGGTATACCCCGATAACGGCAGACAATGGCAAACAGGCATTCCGTTACGCCACGCGCAGCCGTTTCGACCTGATTCTCATGGACATACAAATGCCGGATGTCGACGGTATTTCGCTGACGCGCGCGATACGCAATGCCGCGGCACCAAAAAATCCGGTAATTGTTGCCGTGACGGCAGACGCCACCGAAGAAAACCGCGCCGCATGCTTTCGCGCAGGCATGGACGATTTTGTCACCAAACCGGTCAGGCTCGAAGACCTCGTAAAAGTCATCAATATGTGGATACCGGAGCGCAAACCCTGACGCGCGAAAGGTTAGAGCAGCGCTGCGATATGACCGGTAAAAGATTCAAACAATTTTTCATCAGTATGATCGCCAATGGATTCGCGCGCATTGTGGCCCAGTTTTTTCATGTACTCGCGATCGGCAAACAGCGAATCCATAGCCTGCTGAAACGATGAGTAATCGTGTGCTTTGAATACCAGACCGTTTTCGCCGTGCGTCACGTAGTCTTTCGGACCACCTTTATCTGACACAACAACTCCGGTTCCCGAGGCCATTGCCTCGAGCACGGTTTTACCTAATGTCTCGCTCGCCGATGGCAGCACGTACAGATCTGCGCTGGCATAAAGCTTTTGTAATGCCGCGCCGCGCTGCACTCCGAGAAAACGGATGTTGTCGGCTGCATATTTTTTTTCGTAGGGCTCTTTTTCCGGGCCGCCGCCAATCACGGCGCAGACCGCCTTCGCAGGCTTCTGTTCGGCAAAATATTTTAACAGGAATTCAATATCTTTTACTTTGGTAATCCGCCCGACAAAAATCACCACGGTCATTTCGGGATCAATACCGTGTTCCTTAAAAACAGTGCGATCGGTATTTTCGGGATTCCAGTGCCGCGCGTTCACGCCCGCAGGGTAATAGCGCAGTTTCTCTTTACTATGCCCCTTCTTGACCATCAGGTCGTAGAATTCTTGCGTGCGCACGAAAATCAGATCTGCCTGCTTCTGGTATTGCTTGAGAAAGAATAGCGCGGGATTTTTCACGAATGGCTTGATGATGCGGCTGCCGAGATCGTTGAGATAATAATCGACGTCCGTATGGTAGATATCGACCCAAGGCAGTGAGAGGTATTTTGCCGCCGCCATCGCGAGCATGCCCATCACGCCCGGCGTGTTCGAGACAAGAATATTCATATTGTTCTTGCGAAAGAACTGCACAACGCGGAGAAAATCAGGTACGTACATGCTGGTACCTTTGTAAAAACTGCCCGTCGGCACCGGCAAAATCGGATCAAAAATATGAAACGGTGCGATCGGCTTTTTGTACGTCGTTACCGGTTGCCAAAAAATGCCGTGCGACTGCGCCAAAGCATACATTTCTTCGGTATCAGTAATAATCCCCGAAACCTCGTCGAAGATATCGGCCACCCATGCCACGCGCAGCTTTTGCGAAAGCTCAGAGTCCATGCGCGACTACCTTGGCAGGCCGCGACCGCAGCACGTCAAGGGATATGAATCTCCTTGACCGCTTGTAAGTCAGGGTGACATAATTCCGCGTGCAGTTCGACGGCGCACCCGAAGCGAAACACCGAGGGCGGTCACACCTTCCCTGGCAGAATACCATTACCGAACAGAATATCCATATTATCGGCGATAGTGAAACCGGCGGAAAAATCAAGGCCGGTTCAAAATGGGAACTCATGTCGAGCCTGCACGCAACACTGTGCGCGCGCGAAAATCTGGAACAACCGCTGTGTGCCGAAATCGAAAAGGAACTGATCGAACGCGAGAAGCTCATGAGTACGGGCATCGGTGAACAAATGGCTATTCCGCATGCGGTGGTCGCCGGCGTAGACCGCTTCATGACAGAATGCGCGATCATCAGAAACGGTATCGATTTCGAAAGTATCGACGGCACTCCGGCGTTTATTGTTGTTTTGCTCGTAGCACCCAAATCGGCGCTGCAAGAGCACCTGAAAGTGATGGCATCGATTGCGCAGGTTTTTTATAAAGCGGAGCTAAGGCAGCGCGTCATCGCGGCCACGACGGCGGCAGAAGCTTTACGCATCATCAAAGAAGTACCTGCCTGAAGCAAGTCCGTCGTTCACTTTACGCGCTGACTTAATTGCCGCATCTTCCTTTTCGTCATGTCTCAACCATCATCACCAGCGCCGGCGAAAACCTCCGGCATCAACATCCGCAGCATCGAACCTCTGCTGTCGCCAGTCGAGTTGCTAAAACTTTTCCCAGCAGACATGGGCATGACAACTGAGGTGTTAAGCTGCCGCGAACGCATCAAAGACATACTGCAAAAGAAATCCGACCGGTTTCTTGTTATCTGCGGGCCCTGCTCGATTCATGACGAAGCGGCCGCGCTCGAATATGCCAAGAAACTCAAGGTCTTGCGCGATCAATATGCTGATCGTCTCGAAATTGTCATGCGGGTGTATTTCGAAAAACCCCGTACAACCATCGGCTGGAAAGGCCTGATAACCGATCCGCGCATCGATGGACAAGACGACGTTCAAGAAGGTCTTAAACTGGCGCGCCGCGTTCTGCAGCAAATAGTCTCCGCCGGATTACCGGCCGCGACAGAATTTCTCGACCCGATCGTGCCACAATATATCGCCGATCTCATCAGCTGGGCCGCGATAGGAGCTCGCACCACCGAGTCGCAGACCCACCGGCAAATGGCGTCAGGGCTCTCAATGCCCGTCGGCTATAAGAACAGCACTGACGGTAACGTGCAGATCGCACTCGACGCGATGCAATCAGCGCGTTCGGCACACAGTTTTGTCGGCATTGATGAAAACGGCCGCACCGCGGTCGTACGCACGAGCGGCAACAGCTGGGGCCATGTCATTCTGCGCGGGGGCAATAATATGACAAATTACGAGCCGGAACATATCGCAAAGGCTGAAGAAAAACTGCGCGCCGCAGGCATCGACCCGGCAATCGTCGTCGACTGCTCGCACGCCAATAGCGAAAAGAAATTCGAAAAACAGGAAAACGTATGGCGCAGCATCATTGCGCAGCGCAAATCGGGCAACCGCAGCCTCATCGGCATGATGCTCGAGAGTAATCTCAGCGAAGGCAACCAGAAATTGCCCGATAAGCTTGATGCATCTGTAAAGAAATCACTGCAGTATGGCGTTTCGATCACCGACGCCTGCGTTAATTTTGCGACGACTGAAATCTTGTTGAAACACGCGCACGAATCTCTGTCTTAGGTTCCGATGAACATCTTTGAGGTATGGCGCGGCGAATGGGGTCTCACTCGGGACGCCGATTTCCGTGCCGACCCGTGGTATATCGTCTCGGGCAAACAGGTTATTGATTCAGGCTTCGGCAAACCGCCCAAAGAATTCATTTCAAGACAACTGCCACCGGGCGTCGTGGTGCCGGGTTTTGTCAATGCCCACAGCCATATCGAGCTTTCGTGCATGAAAGATAAAATCCCTTTTGGCAGCCACCTCACCGAAATGGGGGGTATCATTCAGGCGAGCCGCGGGCAGATGACCAGCCAGACCATCAGGCAAGCTGCCGTCGATGCGATTCATGAAGCAGAACAATACGGTACGTTTTTCTTTTGCGACATCTGTAACAGCACCGAGTTCATCCGCTTTTTGCGTGACCTGCCCGCTTTTAACGGCAACCGTTATCTGGAACTGTTAGGATTTTCTTCTCCCAGCGATCTGCAACGTATTGCCAAGGCACGCGAACTGCTCGACATCGATTCAACGTTTTACCCGACCGTACATTCGGTCTACGGTTCGTCGCCGCTGCAGATGCATTTTGTGCGCGAAAAGGCACGGCATACCTCGGTGTCGATTCATCTGCTGGAAAGCCCCGATGAAATCGATTTCCAGTACGACCGCGGCGAAATTGTCGCTTTCCTTAAACGCCTCGGGCAACACGTGAAACATCAAGAGATGCAGGGCCGCTCTGCGGTGGACTATCTGCATTCCGTGGGAATGCTGTCTTTCAAGAAATTACTTCTTATTCATTTGTCGGCGGCGCGCACCGAAGATATCGACCGCCTATCAGATTACGTACCGCACGCGGCGTGGGTTATTTGCCATCGGTCAAATAAGCACCTCGGTATCGACCGCGCCAACTGGGAAACACTGCGCCATTCGCCGCTCAAAATGTTGATCGGTACCGATTCGCTGGCGACCAACTCTGATCTTTCTGTATTACACGAGCTGCGCGCGATACTCGACGAAGGCAAATATTCTGAACGCGACCTATTGCGCGCCGCGACTTGGGATGCGTACGAATATCTCGAAATCAAGAGCAATCGCATTCCGCATTTTCTGTTCAAAGGTGCACAGCCCAACATTGAATCACTCAGCGAAGCCGGCGTGGCGACAACCCTCGGCGGGCTTTAACTCGCTCAGAAGCGGTAATGCACGCTCACGCCCGATAAACCGGGCATGGCACCCACGCGTACGTCAACACTGCCTTCTTCAGACTTTTTCGGCTTCATGACGATACCTTCGTCAGCCGAAAGCAGGTGCTGCACATAGAAATAAATCGCGAGGGCGGCAAATACTCCTGAACTGACCATAAAACCCGTGGCGTATGAATTGCGCGTATCGTATGCCGCATTTTTTTCATTCAGAAAATCGTAGTCTTCCTGCGTGTAAAGTGTGGTGGATTTTCCACTCAAACGGCCAAAAATCTGTTCCTGCGCTTGGTCGCGCCATACGTAAAAACCGATCGCCGTGCCGAATGAAGCGGCAGCGGCAATCAACGAAGCATAATACCAGGTTTTGTAAGAGAAACCGAGAAGCCCGGCCGGGCTTTTGTCCAGAAATCCGCTCAGCGTCTCTGAAAGCTTGAAATCTTTCTTCTGTGTGGTGACTTGAATCGTCTTGTACACCTCGCCTTTTTCCGGATGCAACAGGTGTATACGGTAGGTACCTTCGCTCAAACCTTCAATTTTTTTGGGTGTGTATCCTTTAAAATCCGCATCGATATAAATTTTGGCGCCAGCCGGGTCTGTCGTTATGTCAAGACTGCCGATGCCGACGGCCGGTGCGAGTGTAAGGGTGCGTTTGAGTGTCTCACCCGTGACGGTCTTGATGCGCTCGCTGTGCACCTGATGTCCGTCAAGCTTCAGCACGAGCCGATATTCACCGGGAATCAAATAAGAATACCGTAATGGCGTTTTACCCAGAAACTGGTCATCGAGGTAAACCGACGATCGGGGCGGTGTACTGTCGATTTCGAGAGTTGCAAAGGCGTCGCCGGTAAGTTTCGCGCGCACCGGATTCATCAGCTTGACGATCGTGGCGACCATTTCCTGTTCATCGGCAGTGGCAGATTGTGCATGCAACGAATTGCCCCCCTGGCAAAGTTCAACGCCAATTCTTAACCGGCTGCCCTCAAGCGCGATACGCGTCAGCAGTACATAGCGGTCTGCTTTGACTGTCTTGCATGAAACATCGGCGGCCTGCACCTCGCGGTGCCGATTGATGCGCAGCGGCAGCACCACCGGCTTCGGATATTTCTCGAGCAATTTTTCGCGCTCATCGGCCGGCAACTGCTCGTGATCTTTGCGCACGGGATATTCGATCGTATCGGGCGTGATAAGGTTTCGCGTTACGGCTTTGCGTTGCAGCGAGAGCTCATCGAGCAGGAGGTTTTGCACCACATTCGATAGGTAAAGTTTACCATCACTGACCTTCGCCACAGGGCGCATAACCTCGAGTACATATTCGGCCGGCCACTGCACACGCCCCTGCGTCAGTTCGGCGCGTTTCGCGTTCTGCGCACCAAGAGCCAGAACAGAAACAGTATAGAGCGCCGTTGCGCGCGCCAGCATCATGATTGTTGCGACAGCCGTTTAATCATCTGAATCATTGAGGCAAAACCATTGGCGCGCGACATCGACAGATGTTTGGCGAAGCCGAGACGCTCGATCAGCGAAAGATTCGCTTGTGAAATCTCGGCAGATGTCGCCCCGGAGAAAAGCCTTACCAGCAGCGCGATCAATCCGCGCGTTATCGCAGAATCACTGTCGGCAGAGAAAATCACGCGATCACCCTGACGTTCGGCTATAAGCCACACCTGCGACTGGCAACCCTGTACTTTGTTGGCTTCGGTCTTATATTCTGTTGCGAGCGGCGGCAGTTTTTCGCCCAGCTCGATGAGATACCGGTAACGGTCAGCCCAATCATCGAACATTTCGAAATCCGCGAGAATGCTGGCTTCGCGCTCTTCAATCGTCTCTGTCATCGTCAGGCAGACGGCGGAATGTTCTTACGCGCGAGGGCCTCGAGCACACGCTTGACTTTGATATCGTGCGGATCAAGTTTCGCGGCAAAATCAATGATCGTGCGCGAGCGATGGAAAAGCCCTTGCAGATAATAGATATCCGCAAGATTCACGAGGTTCTTCACCATATCATGGTTTCTGAGCCGCAACCGCTCGCCGAAGTCAGCAGCTTTCTTGATATTCTGCAATAGCTTGTGGCAATACGAAGCGATATAGAGAAACTCTGAATCTGCAGGTTTAATGTGTATATAGTCTTCAGCAAGATTTGCAGCCTTTTCAAATTGCTTATCTTTCAGATACGCCTTAATCAGGTCGCGCATCACCTCGGGCTGTGAATCGTCGATGCGATTCGCCTCTTCGAGGTCGCCGATCGCAACCTTAAGCTGACCCGATTTTACGGCAAGCCGTGCCCGGTTGAGTAACTGGATCACATGTTGCGAAAGCTGCGAATGATCATGATGAACGTCTTCTTTATAACCGATGCGCAGCAAGGACAAGTCATCGGTCAGTTCGCCATAATTGTCCAACAGTTCGCGAATTCTATCGAGTTGCCCGTCGGCTTCTTCGACAATTTTCAGAAACTGCAATTCGTTTTCGTTGATGATGCGCGCGCCATCGTCATCATAACCCAACAACAAGTCATCGCGACCGTCCGACCCCATAATGATGACGTCCTTTGGCTCCATCTGCAGTGTCGCAACCTCGATGTGGCCGCTGACGCCCTGCGTGCCGAGTTTACGTAGCACGAGTTCTTTTTCGATAAAATCGGCCTTGCCGTTGCGGTAAAGGACCGACCAGGGATGCTCGGCATTGATGTAGTAAAATAAGCCCGATTCATCGTCTACCAACCCCATCACCAGTGAGATCAGCATCGAACCGTCGAATACTTCAAATACGCGGTGCAATTCAATGAAGGTATATTTCAGCCAGTGCTCGGGAAAGACATCTTGCTCTTTGGGTGAAAGTTTCGTGCGCTCGATGACTGAATGGAAAACGGACCCAAGAACGAGAATTCCGCCCGCCCCCTGCATCGACTTACCCATCGCATCGGCGTTGAGAAACACCGTGTGCGCCTTTCCCTTCAGAGTTACCGTACTCGTGATGCAGGTATCTCCACCGATATCGCGCGCCCATTTGCGGAATTCAAATTTCTTTTTCTGTTCTACATAGACGTCGACGTTAAGGTTTGGGCTATCGGCCTTGTTGGCACCCAGCGGAGTGGTGAGCAGGCTGGTTAGAAAGTAATCTCCGTCTTGTTGCTTTTTGAGGGCACTGACTTCTTCAAATGCTTTTTGCAGTTCAGCCGTGCGCTCTTTGACTTTATCTTCCAGCGTCGCAGCGTACTCCTGCAATTTTTGCTTCGAATCTTTGATGGAGTGCACCATGCCGTTGAATGAACGCGAAAGGTAGCCGATTTCATCTTCGACATAAATAGGCAGAACAACGTCGAGGTTGCCGGTATTTACCTCGTTAACACCGGAAAGCAGGCTGTTGAGTGGCGTCACCAAGGCGCGACTGAAAAAAATCGGAAACCCGACAATAATGATAACCATCGCAGCAAAAAGCAGAATCAGGTATTTCACGCCAAGGGGGTGCACATACTTTCGATAGTCGAGGTAATCAAAACCCACTTCGATGACTTTACCTTTCTTGTAATCAATGCCCACATAGGCAGTATAATGCGCCCCGGTGTTTTTATCGACGCGGTAGTTGCGCGCCCCCGGGGGCACAACCTCTTGCGCATACTGCAGCAATTTTTTCTTTAGGTCTGCGCCGTTGTCGGTAGTGTTCTCTTTCAGATAAGTGAGCATCGCTTCACTGAAAGTTTCAAATCCACGGTGGGATTTCGAAAGAAAAGCTGTCGCTTTTTCTCTAAATTGAAAATTTTGCAGATGGCTGAGCTTATAGCGCCGGTGAATAACTGGGCGCTGTAACTTTGCTATCTTCTCAAGCATCGCCTTGCGACTTGTCGTCTCTTTTTTTTCCAGCAATGGCAACAATGCAGCTTTATAACCATTAAACGTCGGGGGAGCCGCTTGGAGAATCTTCTCCATGTTGTCCTTAAAGGCAATGTCTTCGTTCAAATAATAGATCTTCTGCCAGATATTGGTGAACTCATAACCATTAGCATGTTCATCACCGTCAATTTCTGCGGAACCGATAGATTTAACCGGTTCGACTTTTTTCTTCGTGAGATCGTAGGCCACAGCATAACGCATGGCTTCGGCCTCAACGCCCGCTTCACGGAAACGATTGGCCTGTTCGCTTTTTACTCCGTCATACGCTACTTCTTTATCTTGGAAGGAGAAATAGCTGATACCCTGCAATACGAGAAGGAAAACCACCACGCTGACGAGAATGATCTTCGCCATGAAGGTGGTTTTGTCGTTCGTATTGTTTAGGTAGAGGACTACAATAACAAACAGACCTGCGATAATGGAGAGATCAAAGACAACTTGGAAAGTGCCGCGGTCCATTCCACCTTCGCGACTCAGAGTATTCAAATATGCGGGTAAGAAAGAAGAAACCATGATGCCAACCAACAGGCCAAGAACAATCCACCTTTCACGGCCCTTTGTGCGCCATATGCGCCAGCCACCGATAAACATAAGGATCGCTATGTAGCCTATAATCGCGAGACTGATTACATAACTTGCATCATCCGCGTCGAAATCATAATAATGCCCTTCAAAATGGTAGACGAAACTCGCTTCAAGGGTTTGCGCCATAAACCAGATTGCGAAACCGATGGTTATCGCAAGCATGATTCGCAAAATAATCCGGGCCAGTTTAGTGTGCGTCGGTTCGGGAAATTCAAAGAACGCCTGCATGAACAGCGTGATAACGATCAGCACGAACAAAACCGTTGACCAACGATGAAATGCTGCATAAGGGTGATAGAATGAGGAGGCTACCACATAACTCGCAACAAACATGCCGAAAGCGATGAGGGTATTGGCGAAAACTTTCGTCGCCCGCGACTTGTCCTTGATCTGGTAGAACATGGCGGCTGAGATAAAAAGAAAGAGTACGGGAATAAGCGACCCGATGGTATAATAATCGAGATAAATACTCTGGAAAAAATTCATAAGCAAGCAAAACAAACTCTGTCACGACTGTCAAGCGGTAAGGATAACAATGCGCGGCTCAGCCGCGTAGAAGCAAACTCAGTATTGCAGAGGCGGTAGATCGCGCAGGATATCGGCCCGGGTTCTGGATGCCGGCTTCTCTGTACGGCGCGACTTGCCGCTGGTTTCGACAGTGTTCTTAGGCAGAATTTCGTCGACGTTGAGCATTCGAGCATAGTTTCTCAACGGATTTACCGGCTGTGCATGGGCGGTGTCGGGTTGCGCGGCAATGGCAGCGGTCAATGTGGAGTTTGAAGTACCCACGAGAGATTCAAACGCGATACGCGGCTGCTCATGTTTCACAGCATCGACCGGGTAAACCTGCTTTGTCAGGAAATCAGGCGGGTTCTCGATTTTGAGCTCCATCAGCTTGACTTTTTCGCCCACGAGGTTATTGATCTGTTGCTCGGCGGCAATTTTCATCGTATTGCGGTAAGACCTGCTACCGTCAATGCCATCGACCAGTGCGTGCAATTCTGCAATTTCGCGGTCGATCTGCTCGACGCGTTTGATGAGATGTATAACCTTCACAGCCTGCATGGCGCACCGGCTGCGCAGCAGCCTGACAGGTCAAGTGAAATGGCATTGATCACTGTTACGGTTATGTCACACTGATTATCCCGTTCTGGACACACATCCAGTTCTATACAAACGATACCCCACGATCATAGGGCAATTCTCATTGACCCCCTGTCTCTCACGACAAAGAAAACCTGTGCTATTTAGTGAATTGAAGCTCGCCGAGCCGATACAGGGTCGACTCGCAGAGAAGGGCTTCGCCGAACCTACACCGATTCAGGCCGAGACTATTCCTCTCGCCATCAATAACCGCGATATTATCGCCTGCGCCAAGACCGGCTCGGGCAAAACCCTCGCCTACCTGCTGCCAATATTGCAGTTTGTGCATGAGAAGAACCGTGCCCGGTCTGAAGCCGGGGACGACACTCTACATCCGCCTTTGGCGTTGGTACTCGCCCCGACACGCGAACTCGTTGTGCAAATTGCCGATGAAGCCGAATTTTTCGCAGGGGCTGCGGGTCTGAAACTTGCGACCATTTTTGGGGGTGTCGATCACGATAAACAGCGCCGGGAGCTTTCCGGTGGTGCGCACCTGATCGTGGCGACTCCGGGCCGCCTGCTTGATTTTCTGCGCGGCGGTGAAGCCAACTTGTCTGGCGTCGTCCGCATCGTACTCGATGAAGCCGACCGTATGCTCGACATGGGTTTCATCGACGACGTGCGCAAAATTCTATCCAAATGCTCAGCCAATGAAAATGAAGAACGGCAGTTCTCTCTGTTTTCGGCGACGATTAATTTCAGTGCACTCTACTCGGTATGGGAATTCATGCGCGAACCCGAAGAAATTCTCATTAACCCCGAACTGATCGACCATGCAAGTATCTCGCAAGAAATGCTGCACTTGGGCCAAGACGAAAAACTACCGTACCTGATTCAACTGCTCGAAACTAACAAGCTCGAACCGGTCATCATTTTCACTAACAGCCGGCAATACGTTGACGTTCTCGTCAAAAACCTCAACCATCACAACATCGCCGCCGCCGGGCTATCGAGTATGGTGACGCAGAATAAGCGTTTGAAAATTCTCGACGATTTTAAGAATAACAAGTTTCGCGTACTGGTCGCAACCGACGTTGCGAGCCGCGGATTACACATTGAAGATGTGCAATTGGTCGTGAATTACGATATCCCGATGGATCCCGAAACCTATGTGCATCGCATAGGCCGCACGGCCCGCGCGGGAAAAACCGGTAAGGCGCTGAGCGTAAGCTCTGAA
>JAEUSA010000237.1 GCA_016788945.1 Leptospiraceae bacterium | reverse complement strand
GCGCGCGTCCGCCTGTCTTCGAGTGGTGCATCGTCGAGAAATGCGTATGGACGAGCATTGATAATTTCATGCGATAGCTGTGATGGTTGCGCACTGTCGACCGTTATTGTGTTAATTTCACCGCTCTCAATGCCGCTGAGTACGCGGAGCAGCCCATCGACGTCCATCGCTTCATGCAGGCAATCGTCCAGCGTCTGGCGCACCAGCGGATGATCAGGTATTTCGCGCGGCCCGGTCAGATTTTCTGCACAGGCAATTTGATCGGGAAACAATAGGGCGACGAGATCTTGCGCGGCACTCTTCTGCCATTGGGCAGGCGTTTTTCCGCGCGAACTACGACGCAAGATGGCGAGTGCGCGCGATGCATTCCAGCGCCAACGAATTTCAAACATGGGGGCATCAAGCAGCGCCTGAATCAAAACATCGCGTACCGTGCGCGGCGAAAGATAGGTAAACACTTCATCTAAAATAAAACTGTGCGTATGGCTCAGCGATAAGATAATCGCGCTGTCGTTCGCCGCAGCTTGCAGTTCAAAATTGAACTTGCGGCAGAATCGCTTGCGCAGCGCAAGGCCCCAAGCACGGTTAATCTGTGTGCCGAACGGAGAATGTAGAACAATGTGGCAGTTTTTCACTTCATCAAAGAATCTTTCGAGAACTACGGTATGGCGCGTCGGCAATGTGCCGAGGTTTTCACGCGCCGCCCGCAGGTATTCAGTCAATTCGTGAATTCCGGCCGTTTGCAGCTGCGTTTCTGCAACTAATTCTCGTTCAAAAGCCGTTAAATCGGCGTTCGCGAGAAAACTTTCGTGCAGGTCTTGCACGGCGCTGCTAAGTGCATCACTGCGCCCCGGGACGTCGACGATCCAAAATGGGATAGTCGGATTTTTTCCCGGTGCGGCAAACACCGACACCCTGTTGCCGCGTACCGATGTGATCTGCCACATGCGGTTGCCTAACTGGAAAACGTCACCTGCCATTGATTCGATGGCGAAATCTTCGTGCACCGTGCCGACAAAAACCTGTTCCCTTTCGTCGACCACCTCGTACTCGAAATTCTCCGGTATCGCCCCACCATTGAGAGCCGCTATAAGCCGCGCACCCGGCCGCGCATGCAAATGGTCGTCTGTCTTATCATAGAAAACATAGCGGGCGCGTCTGCCGAAACGCAATGAATAACCATCATTCAGCATCTGCAGCAGGTCACGGAAGGTTTTTTCCTCGAGCCCGCGATAAACAGGCGCCGAGCCGAACAGGTTGAATAGTTCGCTTACGGAATAATCGCGCAGCGCAACTTCGGCGACAATCTGTTGCGCCAACACGTCGAGCGCCGGGGCGCACAGATTCACCTGCTCAAGTTTTCCCTGTCTCAACGCGCGCACTAAGGCAACGCATTCCAGCAGATCATCGCGCGAGAGCGGTATCAGCAGCGCCCGCGAAGTACCATGCCGGTGGTGCTCAGAGCGCCCGGCCCGCTGAATAAATGCATGAATTGAACGCGGCGAAGAAATCTGTATGACGAGATCTATCGACCCGATATCGAGGCCAAGCTCTAGTGAAGAGGTCGCCACCATCACCCTAAGCTTGCCTTCTTTCAACAACTGTTCGCTACGATAGCGCTGCGCATGCGACAGCGAGCCGTGGTGCGACGCGACGTTCTCCGCACCGATAAGTTCGCTCAGGTGCCGAGCAAGGCGCTCAGAGAGGCGGCGGTTATTGACGAAAATGAGTGTCGTGCGCCGGTGTCTGATTTCATCAGCGAGGCGACGGTAAATTTCATCCCAAGTTTCACCACTCATCACAGCACTGAGGCCCTCGCTCGGTGTCACAATCTGAATATCAAATGGCCGTATCTTGGTATCACCCGCGATGGCCACAGGTTCATCGCCTGCAAGGTAGCGGGCGACGACATCGAGAGGTTTTACCGTCGCCGATATTCCCACACGTTGCAGCTTTCGGTAAGGAATCATCGTAGCATTTTTCTCTGCCTCGCCGTCCGTGTCACGGCGCAGATTTTCCAGACGTTGCAACGACAGCGACAAGTGAGCTCCGCGCCGATCGGAGACGAGCGCGTGTATTTCATCGATAATGACGGTTTCGATCGTGGAAAGTAACGCCCGTCCCGACGCGCTCGTTAGCAGCAGATAAAGCGACTCGGGTGTTGTCACCACAATCTGTGGCTTGAGGCGCACGAGTTTTGCGCGCTCAGAGGCTGAACTGTCACCCGTGCGGACCATCGCGTGAATTTCATCGATTTCAATGCCTTCGCGCCTGAGTTCATTCTGGATGCCGGCAAGAGGTTCGCGCAGATTTTTTTCGATGTCATTCGATAATGCCTTAAGCGGAGAGATGTAAAGAATTCGCGCTGAGCGGATATTTTCACCGCGTGCCGCGCGGCGCACAAGATCATCAATGATCGCGAGAAAGGCGGCAAGCGTTTTACCCTCCCCGGTAGGCGCGCTGATCAGCGCATGCTGTCGTTCTGACAACACTTTCCAGGCAGCCGTTTGCACGGGTGTGGCCGTACCAAACGTCGAGCTAAACCACCGACGCACCGCGGGATGAAAATTTTCCGGTAGAGTATTTTCCATAATTTCCGGTTTTTTACTTCAATATAATCGCGGTCCCTGAAGAAAGTCGCTGCAATAGCGTGTTTTTACTCTTCTGAGACATGCCAATAAATGTACGCAAAAGCAGGCGTGAAAGCACTAAATTCAGCGGGTTCTGCCTAATCACTTTACGCCACCACCTCAATGAAAAACCTTGCGGCGTGAAAACCGCAGTCTATCCGGGCAGTTTCGACCCGTTCACCAACGGCCACCTGGACATCGTCGAGCGGGCGCTCCGCATTGTCGATTCGCTGACGATTGCAGTGCTCAAAAATACCACAAAAAAGGGCCTGTTTTCACCCGAAGAACGCGTCGACATTATCCGTGAAGTATTGCATAACTACCCTCAGGTCAAAGTGGAAACTTTCGAAGGCCTACTGGTGGATTTCTGTCGTGTACATAACACGCGTATTGTCATTCGCGGCTTGCGCGCCGTTTCTGATTTCGACTACGAACATGCGATTTTTCTTATGAACCGCAAGTTGCTACCCGATCTCGAAACCATGTTTCTGATGTCAGGCTCGGAAAACTCATTTATTTCGAGCACAATCGTCAAAGAAGTGGCGCATTTTGGCGGCAATATAGCCGATCAGGTACCGGCTATCGTACTCGAACGAATGCAGAAAGTACGGTCACGCAATGCAGGCCATTAATCTGCGCCGCGCGGCGCTCTATATCGTCGCATCGGCGGCGCTGACTTCGTTTTCATTTGTCCCGTATACTATTTATCCTCTCGGTTTTGTCGGTTGTGTTCCGCTGT
>JAEUSA010000015.1 GCA_016788945.1 Leptospiraceae bacterium | reverse complement strand
CGACCGAGAGTATTCTCGAGTTCATGCTCATAGAAATATTCGTCCATCCACTCTTTGACAAAATGTGTCTTATCATAGCGCGTGTCGGTTATAAAGGCAAAGCGCCTGAAATCGCGCGTGAACGTTCTTAGTACCACTTCGCGCGTTTCACCGGCATCGAGTTTGACTTTATCACCGGTGGCCACGTATTTCATATACACTCCACCTTGGTACGAGAGGTTATTCTGCGTATCTTCAGAAAAGATATGCACGGTACCGTCGGGCAAAGGTGACACGCCAAGGCTCGTTTTGGGGTCTTGGCCTTTTTCTTTCACATTACGGAACTCGTAAAACTTGTGTACCCTGCCGCCCGTCTGACGGTCCGAGGCACGGTAGATGACTTTCACTTCGACGTCTTTCGCGCTGAAAGCCTTGAGGCGCTTTTGCCAACCATTGGGAATATTTTCTTTGCCCTCGACGGTAAAGAGAAAATATTCGGATAACCCCTCTTTCACAATCTCTTTCGGTTTTGCATAACCCGCCGACAGCGGAGCCGATGGTGCAGGCACCGGCATATCATCCATCGCCGCCGCTTTTGCCGCTTCGGCGCGCTTCATTTTTTTCTTGAAGCCATTGCGAACACGATCGCGTTTCTCTTCATCGAGGTCTGCATAGCGCCACTTGCCCTGTGCCAACCCGGCAATGTCCTCCACAAGGTTGACGGTGCCGACGACGAGGCGTACCTCTGCCGCAGGGTAATCTTCACCCGAGTTATTAATCACCCGAATAAAGCCGTCGACATTCATGCGATCTTCTTTCGTGTTGGTGATCGCCGTATAATCGGCGTTCCACGTGATGCCTGACGTGAAGTAGTTTATCTCGACCCGCGCGGCCCCCGAAAGTTCACTATCAATATTCCACTGCAACGCGTCGTTGCGTCCCGGAGGAAATGAAGTATCGCGTAAGGTGAGCTTGTTTTTGTGAGTCAGAAATGTGAGCCTCAACGAAGTTGGATCAATCAGCGTGCCTGCCCACGAAAACTGGATTGTGTTGATACCCGGTTTGAAAGTCAGCTCACGCGATTCTTTCACCATAGTGATGTCTGCACTGTTGTAAATTGTCAGCTGCACCGATTGGCTTTTCGGTACGGTTACTAATTCAATGTGGGCTTGCAGGTTCATCAGGGGGAAAAATCCCACCAAGAGAAATATCGCAGTACGAATTGAACGATGGCGCATATGGAAGTTTGACGCTTTAGCCCGCATGGGGTTCAAATATTTTCCCTGTGCCCAAATGCAACCCGTTTACAAGAAACCGAATTCGGGGCCGCGCAGCGGGCTCGAAAAACGCGCGCGAGCAAAATGCCCGAAACGTCCCTTGGGCGAAAAGGGCTTGACATGCCATATACCCATACAGGTATATGGCATGCGCTACACAACTACGCTGTGGACATGGGGAATTATCTCTCTACTGACATTGGCTGCCTGCCAGAAAAAAACCAGCGACGATACATTCATAACCTTTGCCAGTCGGGCCATGCAAGATGTATTACCCCCGATGATCAAGACGCTGCAAGCGAAAGTGGATAAAGACGGATACGCAGCTTCGGTAAACTTCTGCGCCGGGTTCGCAGGAGAACATGGCAAAACGAAGAATAGCGAATGGTCAGAAAAGGCCGCTCAGGAAATCGGCGCCAAAACATTTCGTTTCCGCCGTATTTCAGAGCGTAACCGCAACCCGCAGAATACAGCCGATGCAAGACAGACGGAAATTCTAGCAAGCTGGCAAAAGCATGGTGCGAAGCCAACGGTCTACAGAGAGGGATCGCAAATCTTCACCATGCATCCGATAAAGATTCCGATGCCGATGTGCCTTGGCTGCCATGGCGATGAAAAGTCTCTCGACAAGAAGGCCGTCATGGAAATCAAGCGGCTGTATCCGAATGACCGCGCCACCGGTTACAAAGTGGGCGATTTGCGCGGGGCATTTTTGACAGAAACTACGCTGCGCGACTAATTGACGTTAACCTGCCCGCTGCGCCCCGGCTCCTTGGCAATACGACCGATGGCATGCAGGCGATCGCTCATACCCTTTTTCTCGAATACGGATACAAGACTGTCATAGGCCTTGGGGCTCACCGCAATGAGTAATCCGCCCGAGGTTTGCGGGTCGCAGACGATGGCACGCCTGAGCCCTTCGACTCCATTCTGGGCAAGTTTGTCTTCAATACCGGAGATTTTGTCACCGAAACTCTTAAAATTCCGTTGCGTACCGCCGGGTACGGCACCCGCAGCAAAATAATCGGCCAGCCCGGGCAATTGCGGCAGGCGCGCAAAATCAATCTCTGCAATCAGGTTCCGCGGCGTGACCATTTCGATCAGATGGCCGCCGAGCCCGAAACCCGTCACATCGGTCAACGCATGGACTTCAGGAATTTCTGCGAGATCGCGCCCGATCTTGTTCAGCATCGTCATCTCTTTGACCGCGATGCCCTCGTGTTCGCTTTTCAGCAGAGACTTCTTCATCGCTGTCGTGTGGATGCCAATACCTAATGGTTTCGTGAGTACGAGTAAATCACCGGGCTCGGCTGTCGAATTGCGCTTGAGTTGCCGCGCACTGACGAGCCCATTAACTGCGAGACCGAAGATCGGCTCTTGCGAGTCGATACTGTGGCCACCAGCAATCGTAATACCGCACTCGGCAGCGACTTCACGCGCCCCGGCGACCACTGCATTCGCGAGTTCGGCGGGTAGTTTGTCAACGGGCCAGCCGAGAATTGCAAGCGCGAGAATCGGGCGACCACCCATGGCATAAATATCTGAAATTGCGTTCGCCGCCGCGATGCGACCGAAGTCGCGCGCGTCGTCTACCACAGGCATAAAAAAATCGGTTGTCGATAATAAGACCTGGTCGTTATCGATCAGATACGCCGCCGCATCATCGCGGTCTGAATTACCGACGATGACATTGGCCGTCGGGTAAACAATATTGTTCTTTAGAATATCACCCAACAATGCCGGAGAGATTTTACAGCCGCAGCCGGCTCCATGGCTGAATTGTGTAAGTCGAATGCTCATGACAATAAACTCAGAATAGCCTCGGTGGCGTTCTCGCCCGGTAAATAACTAATCAATTCCTGGCTTCGCTGACTGAGGCCATACGCGTACGCGCGGTCATAATAATCGAGCACGATGCGGCATACTTCGGCGCGATCGCCAGCCTCGAGCGCTTCGAACGCCCGCTTTGTCCGTTCGTCGCCGAGGCGCTTTTTGATCGATTGAAGGTTGTTTCGAATGACTTCTGTATCAGCCTGATACTGTTCGGTCAAAAATGCCACGCGTGTTTCGAGCGGCCATTCGAGTACGTACACCCGGTTACTACGCATCTGTTTCCAGAACGCATCGGGAATATGCATACGCCCGATGAGCCGGCTTTCGTCTTCGACAATCACAGGCCGGTCTGCGGGTATACCCCACAAGGCTGACCCTAATGCATTTTCGAACTGCTCCTGCGTCGGTTGTCCTTCGATTCCGCCTAATGCAGGCCCTGAAGCGTCCATATAGCCAAAAGCGGAACCCCGATGGTTGGCCATATGTTCGAGATCGATCACCTCAACGCCGCGCGCCGCGAGTTCGGTCAATATGCGCGTTTTTTGCGACCCGGTTTTCCCGCCAAGGATAATCAGACGGCGCTGGCGAACAAACTCATCGCGCATCAGCCGACGGAATGCTTTATAACCCCCGGTCAGTACGGACACGGAAAGCCCGACGCGCTCCATCAGCCAGGCGACCGAAGCCGAGCGCATGCCTCCGCGCCAACAATGCACTGCCACCTTACCGTCTTGCGCCTTCTCGAGTGCAGTCGCGGCGAGCAGGTGCATACGCGCGCCTGCATATTCGAGGCCTTTGAGTATCGCCTGTTGCCGGCCTTGCTGTTTATAAAGCGTACCGACTTCTGCGCGCTCTGCATTATTAAAAAGAGGCAGCGAAAATGCTCCGGGAACATGCCCGGCGGCGAATTCACCTTCGGAACGCACGTCGAATACGGGCATGGAGCGCGCTGCTTCGAGAAATTTATCGGCCGTGAGCTGAATTGCCATGTCAACAGGGGATAGTTGGCACTATTTTACGGCCTGCATCACGCAATCTTTTACTGGATCACCCGCGTCCCGCCGGATTTTTTCGATCGCTACGCGGGCTGCTTTCTCTTGATCGCTGAGTGGCGTGGCGGCAAAGATGCGGTTGAGCAAATCAGCAAGACGTAGGCCAGCTTTCAGCAATTGCCGGTTTAACAGTTCGCGGTTTTTTTCAACGTATGCGTATTCGACATTGACCGTCAACTCAGGAGCTTCGGCAGAACACGAACCAAATTCCGTCGCGGGCGCTTTACATGCACGCTTCGCATTGCGCTCGCAACAATTATCCTTGGCGAGGCAAGTATACAGCTGCTGGCGCAACTGACGGGCTTCGTTACTCCAGGCAATATAGTTCGATGGCTCTATACGGGGTTGATCGGCCTTATCGAGAAAATCGGCGAATTCCGTATAGCTGAGCTCTTCATGGTTTATCAGTTGTGAATCCCACACTTTATGCAAGTTCGAATCGCTGCCAAACCAGCGCACCTTTGTCGAATTGCCGCCACGATCGCACGAACGGCCGACATGCAGCGGTTGGTGTATATCACCCACAAGATGCACGAGCCATTTGAGCGCAATCGCCTTCATTGGCTTGGTGGATTTTTCGTCGCGCAGAATGTCTTCAAAGTAAAACATGGCACGTACGATATCTCCCTGTGCGTGCTTTTCAGCGGTCAAATATTGTTCATTATCTTCAATAGAAACATAGTGCAGTGGCGCAGCACATTTCCATTTTGAATCTGAGCGATAGCTGTCTGCTTCATTGGCGACTTTAGTCAGTGTATCTGACCCGAGTAATTCCTTAACTTGGCTCTGCGCAGTCTCGTTCAGATGATTTTCGGCGATGCGCGCAACAATGCGGTGTCCCCTTAATCCCCACGCATGCGCGGCGGATACAAGGATTACATACATTATGAAAATCCGCATGGGTAGATTGTGAAGACGCGCTGTGCTGCGTCTCCACAAAAATGACTGATCTAAATTATTGACGTGGCGAAGGGGCTGGTTATTGAGAACCATGGCGAATGAACCCCAGAACCCCGGCTATGACCGAGTAGAAGATGCCGGCACTTTCCAGATGCTTTGGGATTGCAAATATTGCAATACCAAGAAACTCTTGGGTGTGAACCACAAGTTTTGTCCAAATTGTGGCGCGGCACAAGACCCGAATGCGCGCTATTTTCCTTCAGACGAAGAGGCAATTGCC
>JAEUSA010000152.1 GCA_016788945.1 Leptospiraceae bacterium | reverse complement strand
GTGACGGCAGTACAGGCATTACAAAAAGCAATCCGCGATTTTCGCGAACATACCGGCCTCAGCGGCGAAAAAATCGTCAGCCGAGACAAGACGCTTGCTCTGCTCAAGGCGCAGGGCCATCTGCGCGGTGAAAATCTCAATTCGGTCATGCTCGACAAACTCGATCTTTCGGGCATTGATTTTTCCGGAGCTAACCTGCAGCACGCTTTTTTGCGGGAAAGTAACTTGACCGGCGCCAATCTATCGGGAGCCAACCTGCGCGGTGCTTTTCTCAACGATTGTATCATTCAAGACACCGATTTATCCGGTGCCGATTTGCGTTTTGCCAAGTTATTAGGGGCGAAAATAGGCAGCGCGAATTTCTCCGGGGCCTTGTACGACATCGGTACGCGCGTTGATACGAAAAATATGCATATCTTCGAAAGTATGGTGCAGAAAGGCAAAGAGATCTATGTCAAAGACGCCGGCCTGCAGGTCAAAGAAATCGCGACGTAACGCTCCGGGTGCAGGCGCAAACAGTGGAAAGCCAGAACTTCGAAAAAAAAACCGTTCGTTTTACTAGCGGCCGTGGAAACGATGCCGGTGAATGCGTCGGCGACCTTTATTTCAATCCGCAACTCAAGAAGCAACCGTTCGTTGTGATGGCACACGGTTTTGGCGCCGAGCGCACCTGGAAATTACCCGATTTTGCCGCGCGTTTCGCCGCTGCGGGAATCGGCGTGCTGAATTTTGACTACCGCAGCTTTGGCGACAGCTCAGGGCATGTGCGTCAATGGGTCTCGCCCGCACGCCACCGCGAAGACTTCCATGCTGCGCTGCATTTTTTGCGCGGCGAAAGCATCGTGAATACCCACCGCATTGGTCTGTGGGGTGCATCGCTTTCGGGTGGCAATGTACTGATGGCTGCGGCTGAAGACGAAGGCGTGCATGCAGTCAGTTGTCTTGTGCCTTTTTTCGATTCATGGACCGTCATGGCGCGCATGCCCAAAGTGGGATTTCTCCCTGTAACAGCGATGGCCGCTGCAGATGCGGTGGCGTCGCTGTTCGGGCAGAGCATTGACATGCAGCTTGCGGGTGATCCGGGTGATTTTGCTTTTCTGACTTTTCCCGGCTGGAAAGAAGGTATACTCAAGAGCGTGCCGCAAGGGTCGCGCTGGCAGAATAAACTGCCCGCACGTGTGGCGCTCGAATTGCCCTTCCACCGCCCGGTGCTCGTCGCCGATCGCGTGAAATGCCCGGTGTTGATCCAGTACGGTAAACGCGATGAAGGCATCCCGGTTGAATCGGTGTTGGCGACTGCGAAAAAATTGCGCGCCGCAGAGGTCGAAGAGTATTCGATGGGCCACATTCAGCCGTTCAAAGAGCCGTGGTTCACGAAGATCGCCGAAAGACAGACAGAGTTTTTTCTCCGCCACCTCTGTGGGGATCATCAGACACCATAAGCTCGCTGAGGCGAGCTTATGGTGTCTCGTCATGTTTGCCCTGGGGCCGGTTTTTTCAGGATCTTTTTGATTTCTTTGTCGAGGTAGGGCGCGAGCGTCACACCGTAGGCATCGGTGACGTGGTGGTTATCGCGGTAGACCAGAATATTGCCGACGACGGCGGGGCAGAGGTCTTTGCCGCAGAAGCGGTCGCTCAAATCGATCACGGGTACATTCTGCATCTGCTGTGCTGTTGTGACCATCAGGTCGGGCATGTCTTCAAGCACGCGTTTGCGCAATTTGGCGCATTCCGCAGGTTTTGCGAGGTTGCGATAGACGCAGGCAGGTACCGACATCCAGGCATGCGGTTCGCCCGTCATCAGCGGATTATCTCTGATAACCGCGACGCGAATGCCTTTGTCGAGATACTTTTGCCAGTAGTTCTTGTACCCCTCGATCTGTTTGTCTTTGGCGGGCAATTGCTGATAGATGCGCGCGCGGGCGCCGGTTGTGATCAGTAGATCGGGTTTGAGCGCCGCGATAATTTTGAGAGATTCTTTTTTCCAGTGTTCGCATTCGCCGCGGAGCGCGCCTTCCCAGTAGACCGGAAAATCGCCAAACGGGCAGGCGGGTTTAGTAAGAATCACCAGCCGCCATGCATGCAACTTTGCCACTTTTTCGAGTGCAGTGCCGTATTGCATCGCGTGCGAATCGCCGGCGAGTACGATAATCGTCTTGCCATTCTTATCACCGAACTCACATGGATTTACCTTGAAACTGCCGGTGCGCCCCATGCAGCGGGCATGCGTGCCGTTCATATCCCATTCGGCGATCAATGGATTGGGTTTGATTTCGATTCCGGCGGGCACGGGCGCGGGTTCAAGAGGGTCGAGTGCCGCAGCACCGGGATACTCCGACTTCGGATAGATCGCCACGCGTTCTTTTGCTTTGAGCTCCGCCTCAAGCCTTTCTTCTTTCACCCAAGTGTACGCCGAAATGCCCGACGCCGCGGCGATCAACACGAACGCGGTGGCGAATGACCCATAGATGAACCTGCGTCGTTTGTTCGACTTGAGGCCGAAGGCGAGAAAACCGCTGCGAAACGGATCTTCAATCAGATATTTGGTGACTACAGAGAGCAGCAGAGTTGCGGCGAAGAGTGCTGTGTTCAGGCGCCACGCCGGCCAGGCGGCCAATTGTGGTATCTGTTTGGCGACGATGATCAGCGGCCAGTGCCAAAGGTAAACCGCGTAAGAGATATCGCCGATGAAGCGTATCGGTTGTACGCTCAGCAGGGTTGCTGAGGCACCGGGTAACTGATTGCCCAGAATCATGAACGCGGTGCCGAATGTAGGCAGCGTCGCGATCCAGCCGGGAAACGCGATGCCCTGCCGTATCAAAAAAGCTGAAGCGACGAGCAACGCGAAGCCGAGCCAGCTTAAGCCAATGCGCACTGCTCTAGGCAGCGCGATGCGCGGCCATAATATCGCGAGCGTTGCACCGATCGCAAGCTCCCACGCGCGCGTGGTGGTGGTAAAGTAGGCCTCGGGTGCACCGCGGGTGGCGAATATCGACCACAGAAGCGAAGTAACGAATATTGCCGCGGCATAAATCGCAGTGACCGATCGGATAGCAAAACCTGACTTTCTGCTCAGCCATGCGCAGAGAAAAATAATTACCGGCCAGGCGAAATAAAACTGTTCTTCAATCGAAAGCGACCAATAGTGCTGCACGACCGTGGCGCTGCTTTCGCGTGCGAGATAATCGACCGATTGCGTGACGAGCACCCAGTTCTGCACATACAGCGCTGACCCCAAAACTTGTTTGGCGGTGTTGATCCATTCGGTTTCGGGAATAAACCGCAGAGCGAGATAGAGCGAGACTAACAGCACCACTGTCGCAGCGGGCAGAAGTCTGCGCAAACGGCGCGACCAAAAATCGGCGAGGTCGAGCCTGCCGGTCTGTTCGATCTCGGCGATCAACAGGCTGGTGATGAGAAATCCCGAGATGACGAAAAAGGCATCGACGCCGACGAAGCCGCCTTTAAAAATTTCGGGCCATAGATGAAACAGAAAAACCAGAATAACCGCGAGTGCCCTGAGGCCCTGAAGGTCTGGCCTGAAAGGCAGCAGCGCGGCGCGCATTTAGTTATTGGTTTCTGAATCTGCTTTGGATTCGACGTAAGCTGAGACGATGCGGGGAAGTTCTTTCTTCAGACGTTCGGCCATGATCCGTTTGCCTTCGTCGGCAGGGTGAATGCCATCGGGCAACAGTTTGCGGAATTCTTTTTTATTGCGCGCAAAGTCGGCGGCAAAATCGATCGTAATGAGTTTCGACTCGATGAGCTTTTTTCTCAAAGCCTTGAGCTTTTCTTCGGATGAACCTTGGGAAAGCGGAATAGGTAACCCGACGACGGGAATAATTTTCCTGCGTTTGAGCTCCGCCGCCATTTGGGCAATGATGCCCATCATCTGTTCGGGGGTACGCCCGAAAAAGACGTCATTGGTGCCGCCCATGATAATGCAGATTTCTGGGCTCTCTTTTATAACATCGGTTTCCAAGCGGTAATACATTTCATCGAGCGTTTCACCGCTCACACCGCGATTCACAATCTGTATTCCGGTTTCCAAGCTCACGAGGTTAGTCCATGATTTACCGTTAGGGTAACCCCAGGTAATCGAATCGCCGAGGGCAACGATCTTCAGCTTGGTCACGTCTACCGACTCGACAGCGCGTGTGAATTGCAAAGGAGTAAACATGGGAAACAGGCAGAGCGATAAAACGGTCAGTCGGAAACGCCGGTGTTTAGTAGATTTTTTCTGCTGCATACAATACTCTATTTGTCGGTTTTTTACAGAATTAGCGAAAATACAATAAACCGGCTGTCGAGTCAGGGCGTCAAGCCGTTTGTATGCGCTGCACCAAGCGATATCCGCATAATTATAATTAGCTTGTCAGCATGTCTCGCAGCCCAATTCTATCTTTAATACCGCGCGGTAGAGCAGTTGGTAGCTCGTTGGGCTCATAACCCAAAGGTCGCAGGTTCAAGTCCTGCCCGCGCTAAAGAATTTGTTAAATAGGGGGCGCAAGCCCCCTATTTAACAAATATAAAAGGCGACCCTTCGACAGGCTCAGGGCAGGCTGCACAAGCAACCTGAATGAGCGAGTCTCCGGGCGCTGCTCGGCGACGTAGCTCAGCTGGTTAGAGCGATGGAATCATAATCCACAGGTCCGGGGTTCGAATCCCTGCGTCGCTAAATTTCAACTTCTGCCGCGTTTTCTCATGGTCGGCCTGATGCAAATCTGAACGTTGCGTGCAGGTTATTCCATGACACCGCCCGCCTCGCCGCGCTTTGAGCGCTTCAAACTCGCCTTAGGCATCAGCTACCGCTACTCACGCGGCAAACGCAAATACTTTCTCAGTATGAACGCGTTTCTCGCCTTTATCGGCGTGTTTGTCGGTACGAGCCTGCTCGTCGTTGTTATGTCGATCTTCGGTGGATTTCAAGCGCAACTAAAAAAGAGCATTTTTCAATTTGATCCGCATATGATGCTGACCAAAGACCGCATTACCGGCGGTGAACAGATTCCCGGTTGGCAAAAGTGGAAAGAGCGTCTATCTGCCGATCTCGCAGGTGACGTCGAGTCGGTGGAAGGCAATATTCAATCACCGGCAATTTTTCGCCGGCGCAAATTTCTCGATCATGTTTTCGTGCGCGGAATGGATTTTCCATTCAATGCCGAGAAAAAAACTTACGAAATTCCCGCCTCGTTTCCCGAGCTTGTAGCCTCCGAGAGCTCGGCTGTGATCAGCCGCCACATTCCGGTGGGTGATTATGCCATCATCGGCAAAGAGATGGCGCTCAATCTGGGCCTCAGCGTCGGCGATACCATCGAGCTTATTGTACCGCGCGGTCAGTTCAGTCTGCAAACGGGTGTGACTCCCTCGATACGCACTTTCAAAATCGCTGCGCTGTTCAAGACAGGGCATTACAATTATGATACAAAAGTGGTCGTGCTTGCGTTACCGACCGCGCAGAATCTTTATGCGCTGCCCGATGCCGTGCAGCAGCTGGTCATTAGGGTGAAAGATACCGACGCGCTCGCGAAAATACGGCGTAAAGCCGCGCGCGCATGGCCTTACACAATACGCACGATCGAAGATGAACAGAGAAATTTTTTTGCCGCGTTACGGCTCGAAAAAACCATTATGATCGTTATTGTTTTTCTTTTCATTATCGCGGCAATGGTCGGCATCGTCATCGCTACATTCAATATCGTTCGCGCGCATCGCCGCGACATCGGCATCATGAAATCGCTCGGCTTTTCCCGGCGCAACATTTTGATGATCTTCGCGGTGACGGGTATGGCAATGGGGGTCTTAGGTTCCGTATCGGGGATCTTTGCCGGTGTCGGTTTGGCAAACCACCTCGAAGCGGCATTGCATGGCATTGAGGGCATTATTAATCCCATCGGAAAATATTATGCGGAACACATCAGCCACAGCATATGGATCGATGTGCGGCTGATTCCGCGCGACGTTTACTATTTTGACCATTTGCCGATCGATATCGACTGGAAGTTATTGCGCCTGTTGGGTTATGTGTCCGTCGTGCTCTCGGTTCTCGCTTCGATTATTCCCGCGCGCAAGGCGGCGCGGCTTGAACCGATCGATATCATACGCAAGGCGGAGGTCTAAGTGGCAATTCTCGATGTAACCGACCTTCACAAAACCTACCGCGACGGAGAAATTCTCGCCGATGTGCTCAAAGGCATTACCTTCAGCGTTGAACCGGGCGAATTTGTGGCGATTCAGGGACCTTCCGGTGCGGGCAAGAGCACATTACTCAATCTGTTAGGTGCCCTCGACCGGCCCGATCGCGGCAAGATCGTTATCGATGGCCTTGAACTCACGGCCGACGTGAAAAAATCGCAACTCGATATCTTCCGCCGCGATAAAATCGGTTTCATTTTTCAAAACCACTACCTCATGCAAGAATTTACGGTGCTCGAAAATGTGACCATGCCGCTGCGCGCGCAGGGTTATACCAAAGCCGAGGCTACAGAGCGCGCTCAGCAGGTACTCGCCCGCGTGGGATTGTCGCACCGGGTTGAGCATTTTCCGTCACAGATTTCCGGCGGTGAAAGCCAGCGCGTCGCGGTCGCACGCGCAGTCGTCAAAAGCCCGCCGCTCATTTTGGCCGACGAGCCAACGGGTAACCTCGACAGCGAAAATCGCCACCGGTTCATCGATGTTCTGAATACCTTACAGGCAGAAGACAAGCTGACGGTCATAGTCGTGACGCATGAGGCAGAGCTGGCGATGGCCGCTTCTCGGCGGCTGCTGATGCGCGACGGGCGTTTAGAAGCTCCGTCTCAGGTCTGAAGTCGCTTAAATCGGTAAATCTTCCAGCCAAAAAAAGCGCTTACCGCGAGTAAGAAGGCGAATAGGGGAAGGTTGCCCGCCATCGCGAAAATCGTTTTCTGCCGCGGCATTGCCGGCACGCGGTAGACTTGGTTTACGCGTTCAAACAGTTTTGTCTGCCCGGTGACTTCACCGGTAGATGCAGTGTACGCGCTGATGCCCGAATTCGTCGAGCGCAGAATAGGCAGGCGCAATTCAATGGAGCGCATGACGCCGAGCGTCATGTGCTGCAGGCTCTCATAAGAATCGCCAAACCAAGCGTCGTTAGTGATATTGATGATAAACTGCGCCTCATGACCAGTGCGCGCGTCAAAAGGGCGCGCGTAGTCGGGCAGAATAATTTCGTAACAGATGAGCGGCATCGCTTTGACAATGCCT
>JAEUSA010000098.1 GCA_016788945.1 Leptospiraceae bacterium | reverse complement strand
CCAGAATCTGGTGATCGTGTGCCATGATTTTATTAATGTTTACAACACCTGCCATAAAGCGGCAGGTGTTGTAAACATTTACCTATGTGGCGGCTGTACCTCAACAATTTCTGGCTGCTGCTGATGACGATTATCAGCCTGCCGTTTCTGCTATTGCGCTTCAGGCATGGCGGTAATACGAGTTTTCTGATGTACGTCTATGCCGTGCTTGCTGAGAAGCTGACGGGCATTCGCATCGCCATCGAAGGTCGTGAAAATATCCTGCGCACACCGGCGGTTTATGTGATGAACCACCAGAGTTCGCTCGACGGCATTCCGCTGGGCAAGTTGCGCATACCGCGTGTCGCGATTATTGGCAAAAAAGAGGTCGCCTATATTCCCTTCATTGGCTGGGCATTCTGGCTTGCGGGAAACGTGCTCATTAACCGCGCCGATGGCAAAAAGGCGAAGGGGCAATTAGATGCCGGCGTCACTGCCATCGTGCGTCGCAAGGTATCGATTGCCATCTTTCCCGAGGGTACGCGCAGCAAAGAAGTCGGATTTCTCCCCTTTAAGAAGGGTGGCTTTATGATGGCGATTGACGCGCACGTGCCCGTGGTTCCCGTCGTGATACAGTCATTCAAGCATGTCTACGACAAGGCCGCCGGTAAAATGCGCAGCGGCGTAGTGCACGTCAAAGTGCTACCCGCAGTCATCACAGAAGGGCTGATGCACAAGGACGCACAGGGCCTTGCCGAGCGCATTCAGTCGCAAATGCAGTCGACATACAATAGTTTATAGGTTTAGGTTGGGGCCTAACTGGTGTCAGGCTTACGCCACCTATTAAATGATAATGATAATGATTCTCAATATGTTGCTGTCCTGAAAAGTGTCCTCAGGACAAGGCAATGAATGAAATCTTCAAGAAAGCTGCTCTATTAGGTGATGTCTGGGTGCTCTACCTTTTGTTGGCGGCAAGTATACTTTCGGTCGCGGTGATGCTCGATCGCTGGCGCCTGTTTCGAAACAACGCCATTGATTTCCATGGTTTCTTGAACGGCCTGAAAAGCAAATTAGAACATGGCAACCCCGAAGGAGCGCTCGCGTATTGCACGCAATTTGCTGCCATGGAAAACCGCATCGCCGCCATCGGCCTGCAGAATTTTTCCAAAGGTGCGCATTCGGTCGAAGAGGCGATGAAGTCGGCCTTAGTTCTTGAGCGCGGCGTGTTCGAGAAAAATTTGATCGTGCTATCGACAATGGGCAATAACGCGCCATTCATCGGCCTTTTGGGGACGGTTCTTGGTGTTATCAAGGCATTCCACGACCTCGGCACTGCCGTCAGTGCGGGAGTTTCCGTCGTCATGACGGGTATCTCCGCGGCGTTGATTGCGACCGCGTTCGGCATTCTGCTGGCGATACCGGCCGTGATGGCGAATAACTATTTCCAGACGCGGCTCAAGCGTGCGACCGCCAACACGCAGAGCCTCATTCACCTGATGCAGGTGTACTTGCGCGCAGAGCCAAAGGTGGATTTCTCAAGTACTGCAGCTAATTCCGTGGATGGCCAAACTTATGACCGTTGATACCGAAGAAGAGGGCGTCGTCACCGGTATCAATGTCACGCCGCTGGTCGACATTACGCTGGTGCTCCTGATTATCTTCATGGTGACTGCGCACTTCGTCTCTGACACGGGATTGAAGGTAAACCTGCCGAAGGCTGCTGCTGCAGAGATCAATCCGACACCCGCGCTCACGCTCACTGTGGCGAAGAATGGCGAGCTGCAACTGATGGGGCACAAGGTTGATGAGAACGGCCTCAGAGCTCAAATGCTGCGCGAGGCACAACTCAACCCGGGCGTGCGCGTGGTTGTTGCCGCCGACGCAGGCCTCGTCTACAGGGACGTTATCAAAATCCTTGATCTCATCAAGCAGGCAGGCGTGTCCCGCGTCGCCCTCTCATCGGAGAAACTATGATCGCACCAATCAAAAAGCTCAGCAAATTCACTTCAGCGTCTCTTATGGCATCGGTTGCATTGCACGCCTCAGCCGGCACATCGTTCTACCTCTGGGTGAGTTTCGGCCGCAACGCACATCTGCACGATGTCGAGCTCTCGGCAGCACCGCTCGTGCCGCGGCAGGTGAATCATGTTCAGTCAGAATACGTCAACGATGACTGGTTCTTGTTACAGAAGAACCGCAAGCGCATCACGTCCACCGAACAGCCCAGAGATATGCCGCGCGAAGTGAGCCAGTGTGGGGGCAAGTGTCCCGAAAGCAGCACGGGGTTCGGCAACGCCATTGCGGCCAGCGACGCGCACCGCAAACCGCGCTGGGTGGGCAATTTTATCACCGCGAATGATTATCCGCTGATCGCCGCACAGCAAGGCAAAGATGGCCGCGTTGTGCTGAGCATAATTATCGATGAAGAGGGTCGCGTGCGCGATGCACAGCTGCTCGAGGGCAGCTACGACGTGCTCAATGAAGTTGCGTTGAGAAAGGTGCGCGAAGCCGTGTTTTCGCCGGCCTACGACAAAGATGGTAGTGCAGTGGCCTGCCGCGTGAGGGTACCCATTAAGTTTGAATTACGTTAACCCCACCCTGAAAGGGGTGGGTAAGTGAAAATACAAGGAGTAATTGAGAATGAGAATCAATTTAGTTTATGGACTGACTGCCGTCTTGGCGGCAGCAGTTTTTGCACAACCGGCAAAAATACAGCCAAAACAGAAACAGCCTGCGCCCACCGCAGCCAATCCGCAGCAGATGACAGCGCCTGCAACTACAGAAGCCGGTTTGAAAACCGAAGCACAACTCGATGAAGTGCTGGTGCAGGCCAACTCACGCGTTACCGGTTCAAAGACTGATGTGCCGATCCATGACACGCCCGCATCGATCGTTGTGGTCCCGAAGGAGATCATCGAAGACCAACAGTCGGTCGACATGAATCAGATGGCGAAGAACGTGAGCGGGCTCACGCCGACGCTCGCCGGTGGTTATGGCTTCTCTGATAGCTTCATGATGCGAGGCCTCAACATGCGTTTTCTGCGCGATGGATTGCCCGATGGTAATACATGGAATGGCTACATGCGCACGAACACCGACGTCGAGAGCATCGAGGTCTTGAAGGGGCCGGGCTCCGCGATTTATGGCCGCGCCGAACCAGGCGGAGTGGTAAACATCACGACCAAGAAGCCGATGGATAGTTTCGGCGCCTCGCTCGAAACCATGGGTGGTTTCTGGAATACATACCGCGGCGTGCTCGACGTCGGTGGCCCGTTGGGAACGCCGGCGCTGCCGGCGCGGCTCAATGCCTCGTACTACCACACCGACGGCTACCGGGGGCTCAATCGCACGATCGGTGAATTTCTGCCTTCGTTTGCATGGAAGATCAACGACAAACACACGATCACCGTCGACTATGACTACCGCAACATCAAGGCGCGCCCCGACAACTACGGCATTCTTTTTGGGGCGGATCGTTCGCTCTTATCAGTGAGCAAATCGAATACCTACTATTCGCCGTTCAACACTGCGACGCAGCAGGTACACCGCGCGGTTATTGCGCACGAGGGGGTGTTCTCTTCGAAGTTTAAGTTGCGCTCGGCGCTCATCTACGACAACCGCGATCTTTACCTGCTGCGCAATGCCGGCGGCTCGGTCAATGCCGCGGGTACGCAAATGACCGGCCGCACAGCGCGCGAGCAGGGCGACAAGTCGGCGGATATCGTCTACCAGACCGAAGCCGTGCTGAAGTTTTTGACCGGTGACATGGCGCACACACTGCTCACGGGCATTGAGGCACAGTCTTACCGGGTGAATACGTGGCGCACCGACTATAACCTGCCGGCGATAACAAACCTCGTAAACCCGGTAGTGCTCGAACGCAGCATCTACGACTATGCCGCAATACCATCCTTTGACAGACAAATTACCAACCAGACCGTGAGCGCCTACGCGCAAGAACAGGTTGCAGTGACCGATTATTTAAAGCTGCGCGCGGGTATTCGTCTCGACCATGCTGAAATCAAAGATGACGGATGGCAGGGTGCGACAAAAACTCAGCGTACCATTGAGATGGCGCGCGATCTCATCAGCTACCAGATTGGCGCCGTCTTGCAGCCTTGGAAACCGGTTTCGTTTTACGGCGGCTACTCAGAGGGCAGGTTCATGAGCATACAGACAGAATCGACGGCGCTGTCGGTTGAACCCGAAAAGTCGTCACAGATAGAACTCGGTAAAAAGCTAAACCTGTTCAAAGACAAATTGCAGACCAACCTCGCGTTCTTTCGCACTACACGTGAGAACTACTATGTGACCGATGCCGCCGGCGTCGTGAGCCCAGTCGGAAAAAGACTCACCGACGGTATT
>JAEUSA010000095.1 GCA_016788945.1 Leptospiraceae bacterium | reverse complement strand
TGCTGGTCATTGTGCCCCCTGACGGCGGCGGATGCGTTCGATAATCAGTCCGCTCAGCGTGTTCACACCTAGCGTGATAATAAATAACAGCAGGCCGATCATAAAGAGCGCGCGGTAATGTTCATCACCCATCACGACTTCACCCATCTCTGCAGCAATCGTACCGGTCATCGTGCGCACCGGCGCCATCGGGTTTACCGTGAGCTGCGCCGAGCCGCCGGCGACCATCATCACGGTCATCGTTTCACCGATTGCGCGGCCGATGCCGAGCATGACGCCGGCAATCACCCCCGACGAGGCGGCGGGAAAGGTAATGCGAAAAATTGTCTGTATGCGGCTCGCCCCGAGCGCCAGCGAAGCTTCGCGCATACTCTTGGGCACCGCCTGCAGGGCCTCGTCGGCAACGCTGGCGATTGTCGGCAGCGCCATAAACGCGAGCAAGATGCCAGCCGAAAAGGCGTTAAGCCCGGTCTGCACACCGAAGGTCGTGCGAATCCATGGGCCCAGCAGAATAATGCCGAGAAAGCCAAATACGACCGAAGGTATCGAAGCGAGAATTTCGAGCAGTATCTTAAAAATATTGCGTAGTTTGGGTGGAGCGACCTCTGACATGAAGATGGCGGTACCCAATGCCATCGGCACGGCGAGGCCCACCGAAATGAATGTTACCATGATGCTGCCGGTGAGCAGAGCCAGCATGCCATACCGGCTGGATAAAGGATACCAGTCGCTCTTGAATAAGAAATCCGAAAAACTGTACACGCCGAGAAATGGCAAACCCTCGCGTAGAATGAAGAACAGTATCAGCAGCAGCACCACGACGGCCGCATAGCCCGATAGTCTGATCAGACCCTTTTCTACGAAAAATTCACCGATGCGGCTGCGTCTCTCAATTGACATGGGAATCCTTGTTTGTCAGCTTTTGTGAAGTGCACTGGATTTTGGCGTGCATGCTTGCCGCCATTTCGGCCGGTCGCGACTTTGCGTACATCTTTATTCGGTAATTAACGAAATGATGGGGCCTAATGGCCCCATCTGATAGGCAATCCGAACGCATACGGGCATCCGGAGTCGCATCGGGTTATTTGACAGGCACGAAATCTTGAGCTTTGATGACTTTTTGGCCTTCGGGGCCCATCACAAAGTCGATGAATTTCTGTGCTTTTTCGCCGGCAGCCTGATTGACATACATTTGCAGGCCGCGTGCAATCGGGTATTTTTTGCCCGAAGTGTTTTCTGACGTTGGTGCATAATACGCCTTGCCGTCTTTGCTGATTTCCAGCGGCTTCACGTCTTTTGTGATCCAACCCATGCCGAAATACCCAATCGCCGCCGGGTTTGATTTCACCTGGTCAGATATAGCTTGTGAAGACACACCATAAGTGATCTTCGCGCCGAATTCCAGCGATGCGAGCGGGTCGGCGTTGGTTTCACCCTTCTTGGCCTCTTTTCCCTGGCGCAGTACGTGCTCTTTGAAATAGACGTGTGTGCCTGAATTGTTTTCGCGTGAAATCACGAGGATTTCTTGATCGGCGCCACCCACTTGTTTCCAGTTAGTTATTTTACCCGCATAAATATCGGATAACTGTGCAATGGTGAGCTTTGCAACCTTGTTTGCCGGATGCACCACAACCGCGAGCGCATCGAGTGCGATCACATATTCTTTAATGTCCAAGCCTTTGGCTTTCGCTTGATCCCACTCTTTGGGTTTCATTTCGCGCGAAGCGCTGGCGATGTCGGTCGAGCCATTGAGCAGACCTGCAATGCCGGTGCCGCTGCCGCCGCCCTGCACCGAGGCCGATTTGCCGGGGTTAGCTTGCATATAGGCTTTGACCAAGTTCTGGCCTAATTGGACCATGGTATCGGAGCCCGCAATTTTGAGGCTCGCGTCTTTTTTACCGCAGGCTGCGGCAAAGCTCATGACAGCTGCCATAGTGAGTATTTGAAAACGTTTCATCGTTATCTCCTTGGCACTTGGCAAACCCGGAATGCGGGGCGGTATCCACCCGGCATTCGAGGCCTGCCCGAAGCACCGAGGCCACCAGCGGATAGTTAGTCATCCCGCAAATCTTTATTTTGATAAATAGCGAATTGTAGACGTGTGAGTTAGCCCTGACTAACTATGTTGACGGCGCAAATCAGTTAGTCGCTTAGTTAACTGTGCAATTGCGCGAATATGAACGTATGTTCAAGGCGCTGTCAGATAAGCAGCGCCTGCGCATTTTGGCGTTGTTATCCCGACGCCCGTTAGTCGTCAACGATATCAAACTCATGCTGCGCCTGTCGATGCCGACAATCTCGCAGCATTTATCCATTTTGCGCGACGCCGACCTCGTGCTCGACAATAAGCAGGGCCGCTGGGTCGAATACTCTATCCATCCACAACTGAAAGATCCCAAGAGTTTTGCCGGCATTATCTATGCCGAGCTTAAGGGACATTTTGACGGCGATGAAACGCTGAATCTCGACTTCGATTTTCTCGACAAGCTCAATAGCCGCGCCGGCAATATGGGCTGACAACGACTTCGATGCATTGCCGTGGCCGAAATTATTCGGTCAGAAACGCGAGCATGAATTTTTCATACTCGCCGAGGTCGCTATGCGCGCAGGTCTCGCGAATCGAATGCATGCCGAGCATCGCGACACCGACATCGAGCGTCGCTATGCCTATTTTCGCGCTCAATGTCGGCCCAATGGTGCTGCCACACGGTAAATCATTGCGGTGCGTGTAGAGTTGATGCCTGATATTATGGCGGCGGCAGAGATCGTTAAACAATGCTTCGGTCTGGGCAGAAGTTGCGTACCGACGGTTCTGGTTGATTTTTACCGTCACGCCGCCGCCGAGGCGGGGGCGATTGGTCGCATTGCTGTCGTGCCGCGCTGCGTGGTGCGGATGCACACCGTGCGCCATATCGGCGGATAAAAATACGCTGCGACCGAGCATTTCGCGAAACATACCGCCGCTGATACCGAAGGCTCCGGCGATTTCTGCGAGTACGGCTTCCGTTATGCCGCTGGCAGCACCGCCTTCAGAAACGCTGCCGATCTCTTCATGGTCAAACAGCGCGGCGATGGTTACGGCATTGGTGTTTTTTGCCGAAAGTAGAGCAGAAATCGCCGTGTGGCAGCTGACGAGATTGTCGAGCCGCGCTGCATAGATGAATTCATTGTTTAATCCGCCGCGTGCGGGTTTGGCCAGATCGAACAGCGAAAGGTCATAACTGAGTATGGAACTTGCACTGATACCGGCCTCTGCCGCGAGCCATTCGGTAAACGTGTCGCTGCCTTCGCCCAGCGAAAGAATTGCATTGAGTCCCTCGGCCTTGTCTGGTATGAGGCCGTCTTCGTTGACGCCGCGTTGCAGGTGTATCGCGAGCGAAGGGACGATTGCGAGCGCCTTGTTCGCGCGTATGAGTTTCTTCTCAATGCCCGCGGCCGTACCGTAATACAATTCACCCGCAATGCCGAGCTCGCGGTCAAACCAGCTGTAGAGCAGCGCCCCGCCGTATACCTCGACAAATAAGGTCAGCATGTCTTCTTTCTTAATGCCGGCATTTGCCTTGAGCCGCAGGTGCGGTGAGTCGGTATGCGCACCGATGATACGAAATGCCGCTACCTTGTCGCTGAGTTGAGCCGGCATCCGCGCGGCGATTAGCATGCCTGAATGGGGTCTGAAAAAGATGTCGCTTCCCGCTGTGATTTTGCCACCCGAGGCGTCGCGAAAGCCGGCTTTCAGCAGTTGTTGGGCGGCATTTTCTGCGGCCCAAGCGGGCGAAGGGGAGTTTTCTATGTAACGCAGCAGGTCCATCTATCGGCATTATCTTGATTTGCGCTCTGTCGCAAATCAAGATAATGCCGCATGCCGTGGATGTTGGAAAAGCGAGAATACGATGCGCCGCAGCGCATGAAGACACTGCTTGCGGGCAGCGAAATCATACAAACTCCGGGGGCGCACGATGCACTCACCGGACTTATGGCAAAAAAACTCGGCTTTAAGGCGCTCTATATTTCGGGCGCCGCCTTTTCAGCCTCGCGCGGCATGCCCGACATCGGCTATTTCACAGTCACTGAGCTCGCCGATTATGTGCGCGGGCTTTATCAGGCAACCAACTTGCCGATTCTCGTCGACGTCGATACCGGTTTCGGCGAAGTCGTGCACATTCCGCGTATGGTGCTCGAAATGGAAGGCGCCGGCGCCGCGATGGTGCAGATGGAAGACCAGAAACTACCGAAAAAATGTGGCCATCTCGAAGGCAAAGAGCTGGTAACCGCCGATGAAATGTGCCGCAAGATCGATGCGGTGATGAAGACCCGCAAGAACATGCTGCTGCTCGCGCGCACCGATGCGCATGCGATCTACGGCATTGAAGAAGCGATTAAACGCGCGAAGATGTATGTCAATGCCGGCGCCGATGCGATTTTTCCCGAAGCACTGAAAACCGAAGCGGAGTTCAAACAGTTTGCAGCCGAAGTTAAGGTGCCGCTGCTGGCGAACATGACCGAATTCGGTAAAACTCCGTATTTTAAGGCAAAAGATCTTCAGGCTTGGGGTTATAAACTCGTGATTTATCCGGTTACCTCGTTGCGCTCACAAATGAAAGCAGTCGAACGCGTATTCACCGCAATCAAGAATGACGGGTCGCAAGAAGCCGAAGTGAAGAACATGCAGACGCGTCAGGAACTCTACGATCTCATCGACTATGCCGGTTACGGCGAATTCGACGAGGGCGTGGCGAAAAGCAAATTCATCTAAGGAATACCTGAAATAGTCGCGAACCGCGCTGAACAGGCGCGGACGTTGTGCGAGAACAGGCCATTTATGGCCGTTTTGCCGTCGGCCAAAGCGCCGCCGGCCCCGCGGCGATGCACGCCGCTTTGGCGAGCG
>JAEUSA010000063.1 GCA_016788945.1 Leptospiraceae bacterium | reverse complement strand
CACACTCCAGCTGCGCAGTTTTTCTTCCCGGGCGTTTATCGCGCTGACCGGCTTCATGGAGCCTGAAGCCTTGTCATAGACTTGGTCATTTACTCCCCAGACGGCCGGCGGCAACGTTATTTTTTTTGAATGCGCATCTTGTTTAATAATCAGAATTTCTTGCGTCGGCCGAATATCATACCGTGCACGCAGCTCGCCTATACGCTTTTTGAACCATTCTTTTTCGGCAAAATCGTCTGGCCCTACCCAGAGGCGCTCAAACGCGTACCCGCCTTCAACAGGGATACGTACAAGGACAAACCGGCCGCACATGGCCATCGGATAGATGGTCTATGTGGCCTGTCAAGGCGATGAAGGCCAAAAAGACCATTCAGTTTGACGCTATGTCTGAAACCTTGATTTTGGCTCATGCACGGCAAAAAAACCAATAAGGCCGCGAAGAAGCGCTTTCGCGTCACTGCGAAAGGCAAAATCAAGCGCACCAAGGCCGGTAAGAACCATATTCTTACCAAAAAATCCGCAAAGCGCAAGACTGACCTCGCTCAGGCCGGCTACGTGCACGAAGCCGATATGGGCCGCGTTGAGCGCCTGCTCGGTATCAAGTAATTAAGGGAACACCATGCGCGCCACGAACGGTACTATACACAAAAACCGCAGAAAAAAAATACTCAAAAGAACGAAAGGCTTCCGCGCCGGTCGCCGCCGCCTCTATCGCACCGCGAAAGATGCAGCGCTCAAGGCCGATATGTGGGCGTTTCGCGATCGCAAACAAAGGAAACGTCATTTCCGCGTCTTGTGGATTGCCCGCATTAACGCTGCATGCCGCACAGAAGGCATCAGCTACAGCAAATTTATCGCTGGCGTGCTGAAAGCCAAAATCGGCCTGAATCGCAAGAGCCTCAGCGAGATGGCAATAAACGATCCGGCGGCTTTTAAAGAAGTCATCAAGATCGCGAAGGCGGCATAAGCCGCCCTTACGGCATAGATTTTTTTTAATTTCCTCCTCTTCAGTTCTTCGCACCGCAAGCGGAGAACGGTAGCCCCGCAAGGGGCTTTTTTATTTCCTGGGCGCGCGCGCTGCTAGACAGATTTGAATAGCTTCTCGAGTTCCGGGAACATGGTCCGCATTCTCTCTTCAATCTTATCTAAAGAGAAGTCCGGGCTGCGCACAATGCTGCGCACCTGAATCTTGAACGTCTCCATAAAAGCTTCGGCGAGGGTCATCTTGAGCGTCTGCAGATATTCGGGGGTCATCAGCTCGCGGAAAAATAGGATGATCATGTGGGCGAGTATCGACGGGTTGACATCGTGCACATAACCGCTTTCGATGCCCTCTTTAAAAAAGTCGTGCAACTCACTTTCCCAGACGGTATACGTGCTGCGGATGCGCTCCCACAGATGCGGCAGGTTTTGCTTCAGGTCAGACAGCAGGTTAAAACCGATGCCACCCAATTCATGCAAGATGGCCGCGAAGGTCAGCAAATAACGTTCTTCATAGGCAAGCGCCTTGTTGTGAAGAAAAAAACGCGACGAAAGAATTTTATCGACAATATATTCTATAAACATCTCGAACAGTTCATCGCGCGAACGGAAATGGCGATAGAATGTCGCCTTGCTGATTTCAAGGTATTGCACGATGTCGTCCATGCTGTGCGGACTCATGCCTTTTTCGATAAAGAACGGCATCAACCGCGCCAGGTATTCGCTGCGTACCTCAGGGTTTAGATCGCGTTCTTTTTCGAGCGTGCGCCTGCCCATTATTGCCTCACCTGCAACCCTTCACTGAGCGCGCGCCGGTAAAGCATATATGCAGGTACGAGGGCCACTAACGCCGCGAGCAATACGAGTGCTGAAATAAACTGAATTTCCTGAGCCGTAAAAGGCAGAACCCCGAGTGTGACGGAGAACGTTTTAAGCAATGCGCCGCTGAAGAACAAAGAACTGAGGAATAACAAAAGATATCCCCCCACAATACCCGAAATAGTCAAAATCATACTTTCGGCGATGAGCAACGACGCTATCGAAAATGGCGAAGCGCCGAGCGAACGCAATATCGCAAGCTCACGATAACGTTCGGCGAGCGAAGCGTAGAGCGAGATAAACAAGACGCATAATGCCGTCAGCATCACCATCAACGAAATGAGTTTGAGCGTATTTTCGAGGTAGCTCATCATATTCCAGATCTCGCCCAACACAATACCCGGCAGAATTGCCGTCAGCGGTTCATCGGTGTCTTCGTTAATTTGCCGCATCAGCGGAAGAATGTCTATCGGCTGTTTTGCGCCGATCATGAAGCTGGTGATTTTACTGACGCGCACCTCTTCTTCGGCGTGTGGTTCGCCGGCCTGCTCTTCATGATGCATCAGTTCAACGCTGTCGAGCGAGACATAGATGCCCTTATCAAATGGCGTACCCGTCGCATCAAAGACACCCGCGACGACAAAAGGATTTTCATCATGGTCGTGAATGCCCTGCGCATCACTGATGCCATGCGTCAGCACCAGTTTGTCTCCGGGTTTGAGGCCTAATTGGCGCGCCGCCATATTGCCAAGCATCGCGCGAAAGCGATCGAGCGAATAACTACCCGCCGCCACTTTCAGGGCACGCCCATCACGGTAACGATAATGCTGGTTGAAATCGGGTGATGTACCCACGACGCGAAAGCCACGGTGACTATCGCCGATCGACAGCGGTATTGCCCATGCCACCGCGGGATGCCGGCTATACCTCAGATAACTCTGATAAGAGACATTGCTGGTGGGCGAGCCGATGTGAAACAGCGAAAACAACAACAAAGGTATTTGCCCCGAGCGGGCCCCCGCAATAATGTGGGTGCCGCTGATCGTATGCGTGAAAGATGACCTCGCCCCATGCCTCAGTTTCTCTACAGAAGAGAATAGCAGCACGCTCAGCGCAACCGACAGCGCGGTAAGAAACGCAATCATACGGCGGTTAGACAGGGATGCAAAGACGAGACGAATCATACGCTTACCCCGCGCGGCTTTTTTACGGCACGGTTTATTTTGGCAAAATCGATGACCTGATCAAAACGTTTGCGATGACGCAGATCGTGAGAGACAACCACGACGGTGCTGTTATTCTCTGCGGCTTCGCGGAATAACAGATCGAGAAACAGCCGCGAATTAGTATCGTCGAGTGCCGAAGTCGGTTCATCGGCGAGAATAAGCGGCGAACGGCTCATGATGGCGCGCGCTGCAGCGACACGCTGCTGCTGGCCGTGGCTCAGACTCAGCGCGCGCTGCGCTGTGAGGGGCGAAATCTGCAGATGTTCGAGAATCTCCGCAAGACGATGATAATCCACCGTTTGTTTTCGAAGCCGCAAACCGAGTGCGACGTTTTCTCGCACCGTGAGATAAGGAATAAGATTGAATTGCTGAAAGATGACCGCCATTTTTTCGGCCCTGAAACGATCACGCTTTGGCCCCTTCAGTGACGCCATTTCGGTGCCGAACACCGAAAGCTTGCCGGTATAGCCGCCCAGCACTCCGCAAATCAAATTGAGCAGTGTACTTTTGCCACAGCCACTTTCACCGTAAATGAGTGTATGCGACCCTTGCGGAATTTCGAGGCGCTGCAGATCGAGAATGCCCTTGTGGCCATACGCAAAGCGCAGGTCGTCAGCAGAGATTGCGCTATCTGCTTTCTTTTTCATTGCCGCGCCGTGTAAGGCTTCACCGACTCGCCCGCAACCTGAAATGATACCACACCAAATTGTGATTTGATGGATTTCACTTTGAGGTCACCGGTCAACACGATCGGCATGCCGATGCTCACCGGGGCCTTTTTTTTACCTTTCATGATCACAAAAATCATCTGGTTTGCGGGTGGTGGGGGCACATGGATACACGCCTGCGGATCAGGCACGAGCAAGAAGCGACCAGCCGATTCATACTCCATGTCGTCGAGCGGTACCATGAACCCCGGTATACGTATCGCCTTACCGTTGAGCTTCGTCAGCATGTCAGACATCTTACCCGATTTGAGATTATAGCCGCGCAGAGTTTTCCAACTGATTTCGGTCGCAGCACCTGATTCACCTGCTGCACCGGCAAACCCCGTCAGGCAGAATAACACACATAAAAAAAGGGGGATTTTCAATCGCAAGAGCATGGCATAGAATTTGCCGCGGCTGCGTTTTCGTGCGTCAAGCCTTTTCAGCTGCTGTTCGTGGCAGGCCGTAGATTACGAGTTCCTGCGCTTTACCTTTTACCTGCGCGCGCCCCAACCGCACAAGACCACCGTAGCCGTCGGTCGCCCGGTAAATGCTTTCACTGGCTAACAACGGAACCGAGAACTTCTTACAGAGCCCCTCGATGCGCGAAGCAGTATTGACCGTGTCGCCGATCACCGTGTATTCTCGCCTGTCGTTGCTGCCGATAAGGCCTGCGACCACGGGCCCGGTATGCAGACCAATACCGATGCGAATCGGGGCATTGCCGCGCGCTGCGAGTTCGGCGTTCAGCCGCGAGAGTTCGTTCAGCATTTGCAGGGCGCAATCGAGCGCAGCGCGTTGATGATTTTCGAGCGGTACGGGAGCGTTAAAGATCGCGAGAATCGCGTCACCGACATACTTGTTCACGACACCCCCGTGCGCCCGTACACACTCGGCCATTCGCTCGAAATACGTATTAATCCACTCGACAACTTCTTGCGCAGTGTGTGACTCGGAAAAACTGGTAAAGCCGCGGATATCGCTGAAAAGAATCGTTGCCTCGGTTTCACTGCCGCCCATCGCTTCGCTGCCCTGCAGCAGAAAGTCGCGTACGCGCGGGTCAACCGCGCGCCCGAATGAATCTTTGATCTTTTCTTTTTCAGCAAGACCGAGGGTCATGTCATTGATGCTCTGCGCGAGATCGCCAATCTCGTCGGTCGTATCGACGGGCAAACGCACGGAAAAATCTCCCTGCTGAATCGTGCGTGCGGCATTGCGCATTCTGCTGAGCGGCCTGCGCAGCGAGCGGGCAAGCAGCACACTCAGCAGAACGCCGGCGGCGATCAGGCCAAACATCAACCCCGTCACACGCACGTACGAGGGCCGTTCGGCTTCGGGGACCAGCGACTGCAAATTCATCAGGCTTAGCCCGAGAATCAATATCGGCCCGGTGGCGACAGCGAGCAGAAATATTTCCAGTTGAAAGCGCAGCGACAGACGGAATGCGCCTTTTACTTCGCTGATATTTCTTCCGCCGAGATAAGACGGAATAAAAAAGCGGCGATTGACGAGACTTAGCAAATAGTAATTGAGAACAAAATTAAATATGCCCGAAACCGCGGCAATGCCCATGACGCGGAAAATGAGTATCCAACTCTGCGGAATACCCGACAAAAAATAGATCATCCGCACTTCGAACGTCCCGGTAAGCCAGGCGATGAAGCTCGCGAGACCAATAATAAACGGAGCATTGAGCATGCGCCTGAGACCTTTTTCATATTTCTCGACATCACCAGAATAGCGCAGCGCCCGAAATGCCGGCATTGAGTAAGCCACAAGAATGACCATCACGACCGGAAACGGGAGAATATTCACCAGAAAATTGTGCAGCGGGTTGTCGAGTATCTGCGTTTTGAATAGTGAAAAGCTGCCCCTGTCATAGATCAGCGGACCGATAACAACATTGAGTATCGTCAGCACCAGTGCATTGGAGATAATCGGAATCGAAATATAAAAAAGCGCCATGCCACCACCAGATTGCAAAAACGGTGGCCGCTGATTTCGCTGCATGCTACTTCTTCGCGGGTTGCTTTTTTTCTTCTTTTTCTGCTTCGATGCGCGTCTTATAAGATTCGATGCCGGTTTTTGCTTTCGCCGCCATGGCATCATCCTTGACGACAACTGCAACGCGGCGCAGTCCCTCGAGCAGTTTGATCGCCATAATCAGGTCGCCGGTGGCCTTGGTCGAGATCTCGTATTTATCGCGGTAGCGATTCGAGGCATCCATCAGATCGTCGATCACCATCTGCACCATTTCTTTGCGGTCATAAAAAAACTCTTCACGGGGGTCACGTTTTGACTGCACTTCGCGGAAATCGATCATATTCTTGCCGAGGTTGGCGCTTTTGGCATAGAGTTCGGGAAATGACCAAATCCATTTGGTATTCGGGCCATACGCCTGCACAAGCTTATCGACGGCCTTGCGCATGTGACGATAGAGGTTCAACCGCTGCTTCGGAGTAAACGGCCCGAGCTTATCTAATTCATCACGGTTGAAATCGATGGGTTCGTCGACATCCCCCTTGACAACGGCATCGAGATCGGAGAATATTTTGTACAGGTTCTTGCGGGCGTTATCGAGAAACGAGTTATTTTTTACCTGCATCATCTGCTCGGAAATCTCGTTCATCTCCATCTGCAGTTTGACGACCATCAGCTGCTGCGCGACGTTACCTAAATGAAAAAACGGCTTGAGCTTTTTATTGCTCATCATGGCCTTTTTGTAGGCCGAAAGCTCTTTTTCGTGCTCGGAAATTTGCAGCTTATGAGCGCCGATACGCTCATTATATAACTTCTTCGTCGCCTGGTCTACAGCCATGTATTATTTTCGGTTTTTTTCCATGCGTGGCATGGAAAAAAAGGCCAACTATGCGTAGGTATCTATGGTCGCAGCAGTGCCGGTAGCCTGTGCCGGCTGGTCTTTTTGCACCGGCTGCGCCTGATTTTGCGCTTCTTGAGCGGCGGCCTGCTGAGCCTCATAGATTCTGCGGGCAACGTTGGTGTTGGTGGTTTCTTCAACACGCATAGGTAAAAGGTACGGTTTGGCCCGTCAAGTGGCCAGTTTTTGTGCAAAATTCAGGCAAACGGAAAGCTGTCGAGGCCATATCTCAGCAGGAGTTCGCGCGTCACCCCCTGCTGTGCCAACAATGCCGGCGTTACCTGCAGCTTGCCCAGCACCGTGCCGAGGGGGTCGGCCTGCCCTGCTTCGGCAAGGCGTTTGATACCGCCTTGGATGTGTTCAAGATTTGATTGCACGATGCCCTGCGTCGCCTTATTGACCAAACCGGCTACCAGGCGGTTACCGCCGAATGAATAGCGCACCTCTGATTCAATCGCCGAGCGGCGCGGTTCGAGGTAGACCAACCGGCGAAATCCTTCGAATCTGCCGAAGGTCCCCTGCGTTTCGCGAAATCGGAACATTGTGTTGGCGATGTCATACTCCACTTCTTGCTCCGACACCGCTTTTTTGTTTATGACTGGTATCGTGGATGTATAACGAATCAGGTACTTGCGCTCTGCCTGATTATGCCACACAAGTTCTGTCGCATCAATCGACGGGGCAAATTCGGGATAACGCTCGGCATCGAGGGTGAGACTGAGAACAGCTTCCAAGGGAGCATTAATTTCTACCCGGCGTTTTACGATCTGTAAACTCATAAACTTCAACCCTCACCCTGCCCGCCCCCGAAGGGAGAGGGTCAGGTTAGGCTCCCTTCTCCCTGCGAAAGAGCATTTGGGGATGCGACCCGCTTCGGGTCTCCGCTCGCGGAGGGGTGAAAACGATTCGCCCGGGCGAAGCTGCCGTGGTCATCGAAACGTACGCCGTACTTCTTCATCGCCGCATGCGAGTAACCGGCCGCGAACTGGCGTAGATAGAACGGCTGATTGACGATGAAATGGTGGATACCATGCGTACTGCCAAAATTGAAGCAGAACAGCTGGAAAGGCAGCATATACCACGAGCGCGAGGTCATCACCTGACATTGCTCGAGCAGCCCGACACTCGCATCGGGGTTTACATCGCCGAAATAGTGCATGCTCGACGAAACAATCTGCAGCGAGCCCTGACGAATAAAATTCGGTAAGCCGACAACTACCGCGAGAAAATTGACAATGGTCATCACTTCACCGAACCATGGAGCCGGTGTAAAACTCGGCTGTACAAGTGGCATAATCAGCAAATACAGATTGCCGTTGATGAAAAGCAGTGACGTCGCCTGATACATGTAAGTGAATGGAAACGCGGCCTTTGCCATTTCGGAAAGGCTGAGCTTCGGCGCTGTCTTTTTTACCCGGTGTGCATTGATCAGAAAGGCGAGCCCCTGATCGAGCATCGTGATGATACGCTTCGGCCCCCATTTCATGCCGTTACCGATCATCTGCTCTTCGATATCCGACGGTTGCCCTGAATCTTTGTGATGCAACAGATGTATTTTCTTACGGTAAAATGGACTTGGTGTGTTCAGGCGAAATATCCAGACACCCCACATCATCATTTTTTCAACCCAAGTTTCTTTGAAGTACAGACTGTGAATCAGGTCATGCTCAAGCTCGTGCAGAAACGAGGCAAGTATCGCGTTGACGATAATCACCGACCATGCCGGTGCGAGACCGTAGAAATAAAGTGCGGTCATACCAAGCATGCCCGCGATTGAGCCAAGCCAGATACTGAAGCCCAGAAAGTCTTGATGGTTAAGTACCGGAAAGTGCCTGCGCAGATAGCGGTCTGCCATGCGGATCGAGCGCGAAATGCGGTTCACACGCTCGGCTGCGCTCAGAGTCGTTTGTGCTGGAAATTTTGTCGGCATAGATACCCCCCTTTCAGGCCACTGCGGCCATACGCTTTTCTATACGCTCGGCGACCTTCTTCGCCATCGCGTAGTCGTCGTGATCAGACGGGTGAAACCCGGGTTTGAGATATTCGACAATCGCCGGCAGAAACGACGACATTATGCCACCGTTTCTGCTCTCATAAAACCCGTCGCGGAAAAAGGCGAGAATGTCAATGCTTTTGGCTTGTCCTACACCTTGCTGCAGGGCCTGCCTCATCAGCGAAACGAAGGCGACCGAAATAACGAACGGCAGCAAAGTCGCGCAGAACAGCATACCCGCGGCGCGCAACACGTATGAGTCGTCGACCTCTTGCAAAACGTCAAAGGCCACGTGCTTGTGTTCGATTTCTTCAACCGCATGCCATTGCATGAAATCGAGCAGATCTTGATTATTAATATGCTGCTCGAGGTAGCCCGAGCTGAGACCATGCGCGGCCCAAGTCGCAGTGAAATGCTCTGCCGCCGCTGTGACAGACAGCGCAAGTTTTTCTCCTAAGAGCTGCGTCGCATATTTTTCTACGGTGTCGAACATCGCGGATTTATACCAGTTCAGAAACGGCTGCAGATCATAGTCATGACCGAGCACCGTATTATTGAATATTTCGTGCAATTTTCCGTGCTGCACCTCTTGCCCGATGAAATTTTTCACGTCCTGAGCAAGGCTTTCATCCTTTATATGCGACGCAAAGTGCTTCACGCTGCGAATAAAAAAACGCTCACCTTCGGGAAAGACGAGACTCATCGCGCCGAACATCATGCGTCCGAAATCCGACCGTGGCTTTTGACCCACCAAATCGTTAAATTTCCATTGGGGTTTGCGCACCGGAATCTGTTCCGAGCGTTTTGTCGGTGCTTGGCGCATTGTTTTCTCATTGAGCATGTTGCCTCCGTTGCCTCATGGACATTAGTTGAACAAAGTGTCAACTTTTTCAAGCGCGCAAACTTGAACAATGTGTCAACTATTTTTCAATACTGAAATCCAGCCATCCAACGACCAATACCAGATAGTTAATCGATAATTAATTTGCGCCCGTGAGCATTAGATGTTTGTCGGTGGGCAATTCCTAATCTTCGCATTTTTCTGCGGTATGTGCAGGCCGCATGCATCTGCAAGAATTAGCTGCTGATAACCTACCCTTCAGTGCTGGCAAAACGGGCATCGCCCGATTCAGCTTGTCCGAGTGATTAAAAATTTCGCCCTGCCTTTAAATCTGCGCACAGACACAAAATGCCTGCGGCATTTTGTGTCTGTGCGCATAGTCCCCAAGGAGAAATGTATGGCACAGTATGAAGGTTTAATGGACTTCACAATCACCGACGAAATGCAGGAGATGCTCGATATGGCGCACGAATTGTGCCGCAACGAAGTGGTTCCTCGCCGCGCCGAAATGGATGAGCATGAGAAGTTCCCGCACGAAATTTTTCAGAAATTCGGTCAAGCAGGCCTCTTCGGCATCATGTTTGAAGAAAAATACGGCGGCTTGGGCCTCTCTCCGTTTCTGACCGTACTGGCCATTGAAATCATGAGCGAATACTGCCTCGGCGTCGCGACCAGCGCCGGCGCTATCAAGCTTGGTGCATTGCCGATTGAACACGGCGGCACTGAAGAGCAAAAGCAGAAATATCTCACGCCATTGGCTAAAGGCGAAAAAATCGCCGCGTTTGCTCTCACAGAACCCGGTGCAGGTTCAGACGTTCCGAATCTGAAAACTTTTGCCGAGAAAAAAGGCGACCGTTATGTTTTGAACGGCACCAAACAATGGATCACCAACGCAGGCGTGGCGGATATCTACACGGTATTTGCCCTCACCGATAAGACCAAGGGGCCCCGCGGCATCTCATGCTTTATCGTCGAAAAAGGAACCAAAGGCCTTTCTTTCGGTAAACTCGAACAGAAAATGGGCATCCGCTGCTCGCATACGCGGCAGGTCATTCTCGAAGATTGCGAAGTGCCGGCAGAAAACCTCGTCGGTCTAAAACCCAATGCGGGCTTCATTCACGCCATCAAAACGCTGATATCTTCACGCCCATTCATCGCCACCATGGGTACCGGACTCGCTACTGGCGCTTACAAAGAAGCGCTGAAGTATGCCCGCCAACGCGAGCAGTTCGGCAAGAATATCATCAACTTCCAAGCGGTGCAGCATATGCTCGCAGATATGGTGACCAAAATAGAAGCCTCTCGCCTGCTTGCCTACCGCGCGGCGAAATACTCGCTGAACAACCATCCCGAATCGGCGCGCTATTCTGCAATGGCGAAGCTGCTGTCGTCAGAGACTGCAGTACAGGTCTGCAACGATGCGCTGCAGCTGCACGGTGGTTACGGCTTCACTAAAGATTATCCGGTCGAAAAAATGTACCGTGACGCTAAAATTCTTACCATCTACGAAGGTACGAGCCAAATTCAGAAAAATGAAATTGGCGCATACGCGATCAAAGACGCGGCGCAGCTGAAATAGAATTCAAAAAGGGATCTCTGGACAACTGCTGACCTTGGCAGTTGTTCAGCTTCCCCGTACACTATGGCGCTGCTGAGAAAAATTTCCGCCGTTCTCACCGGATATCTCGTCCTCTACGCCGAGGTGAGCCGTGAAATTCTGCGGATATTCGCTGAATTCTTTCGGGATCGCTGGCGTCGTTTTCTTCTGTTGCCGGGCAGCGAAAAGATATTCGCCGGCCTTACCGCGGCGCTGATGATTTTCACATTTCTGCCTTGGCGCAGCTACCGCATTCAGTTCGGTGAAGACATGCGGCGCCACGGCATTTACAGTGATGATTTTGCCATCATTCTCATCGGCTGCATGATTGCCGGACTCTGCCTCGTATGGCACCTTTTCCCGCGGATGCCGCGCAAGCTGCAGAAGCCGCTCGCCTATCGCTATGCGGGCATAATTGTGGTCACGGTCTTTGCGTTGTGGAACCTGATTAATCCGCACCGCATTGCAGCAACCAACGAGGCTGCATTCACCTGGAGTTTCTACGTATTTGAAACGATGACGGTATTATGGATAATTGCAGGGATACTGGGCGGGCGTTACTACGCCCAGTATCCTGAAAGGAATTGAGTTGTTGCAGTTTCAGCACCTTCTGCCTGCGCAGTCGGTGCCGTGTTGCCCTTGCCCAACTCCCTTTCGAGAATGTCCCGAAAACTTGCCCCTTGCGGGGCCACTGTTTTAGCTGCCGGACGGGCAATGCCCATCTGGTAGAAAACAGGCTTTCGCTGGTATTCGCGGGCGCTCCTCTGCGAGCTGCCTGCAATCGTTGTTACGATCGAACGGGTGTTTACTGTTGTGGTTTTCATAGTCTCCGCAGAGACACCCGTTCGAAAACCGGAGGAAAATCCCTTAGGATTTACCCTGAGAGATTGTCGACGCCTGTGAGAAAAACCTGTAGTCTTTCTACTCAGTCTATGTGACATAATATAGTTAGACGCCGGAACCGGCAAGAAAAAAACAAAAAATATGATAGCAATTGACCTGAGGGCAAGCGTCCCATTTTGGCCAGTAGTAATGCGAGCTCCCGGTAGGCCTAAACCCAAGTTGGTATCTCTCGTTATTCCAGTATATAACGAGGCTAGGCATTTGCAAGAGTTTTTGATCGCGATTGACCGTGCAAAATTTCCTATCGCGAAAGAGCTGATATTCATCGATGACGGTTCAAAAGACAATTCGGCTGAAATCATAAAAAATTTTCGCTTCCGCTCTAAGACGATATTTATTGATCAAAAGCAGAACCAAGGCAAAGGAGCGGCGCTAAAGAAGGGGATCGAGGCCGCTACCGGTGATATCATAGGCATTCAGGACGCGGATTTCGAGTATGAAATCGCCGATGTAAATACGATCCTCAAAATGATGCTGGATGGGGGTTGCGAGGTCGTCTATGGTGCAAGGTTTTCAAAGCTAAATCCGCAGGTACATCGCACCTTTCACTATCTCGTGAATCGTCTTCTCACAACACTTAGCAACTTACTGTCAGGACTATATGTCAGAGATATGGAAACCTGCTACAAATTCTTTCGTCGCGAAATACTCCAAAACATCGAACTAAAATCAAAACGCTTTGGATTCGAACCAGAAATTACTGCCAAAATAGCCCGTTTAAAAATACGCGTCAAAGAAGTACCCATTTCTTATTTCCCACGCAATTATATGGAAGGGAAGAAGATAACATGGAAAGATGGCATCGCGGCCCTTTGGCATCTTTTTTATTTTAACCTAATACTAAGCAAGAAAAAATTCTTCAAAAGCACTATGCCGACGGAATTCCTCACCAATAAAGCACAATGGCTTTAAAGTTGTGAGCTTCGTCCCAAAATGGCATTGTATCAGAGCATCGCTTTGCGCTGACCACGATACTCCGAGTTAAATCAATGGCAACGTCAAAAGTACGTCAGCGGTGCGACTCCGATCTGGGTTACATTGTAACCGATCTTGTATAATTGCTGTGCATTGACAATTGATCTACCGTCGAAGATAAACGCGGGTTTCTGCATACGGGAAAATATTCTGGCATAGTCTAATTCTGCGTATTGCTTCCACTGCGTCAAGATGACCAGTGCATGCGCACCTTCGACTGCTTCGTCAATTTTATCCGTGTATGTGACCGTAGAATCGATACCTTTGAGATCGATTTTTGCATGGTCAAGCGCTTGCGGATCATGGATATACAGCTTGGCCTTCTCTTCGATTAGACGCTTACACACATAAATCGCCGGAGATTCCCGCGTATCATTGGTGTCAGGCTTAAAGGCAAAACCGAGAATCGCGATCTTTTTACCTGCAACGCTGTTGAACTGAGTTTCAATGACCTGCGAGACGAAGCGCCGCGTCTGGTAATCATTCATATCAATGACCGCTTGCCAGTAATTCGCGACTTCGATAAGTCCTTGCTGACGACAAATATACACGAGATTGAGGATATCTTTTTTGAAGCAGGAGCCGCCAAAACCCACACTCGCCTCGATAAAGCGAGCACCGATTCGCTGGTCTGTGCCGATGGCGCGGCTGATCTGCTTTACCGATGCGTTAGTTTTTTCGCACAAAGCCGAGATACTGTTGATTGAAGACACGCGCTGTGCGAGAAACGCATTGGCGACTAATTTGGACAGCTCACTCGACCAAACATTGGTGAGCAGCACCCGCTCAGGCTTCACCCAAGCAGTATAAAGCGCTTTAACGGTCTCTGCCGCCGCCCTGCCACCTTCGGTTTCTGCATGACCGATCAGCACACGATCAGGGTTCTGCAAATCGCGGATGGCGGTACCTTCTGCCAGAAATTCAGGGTTCGACAATACCTCGAACCGCTTACCGGTATCCTGCGTATTCACGATGTTCAGAATCGCTTCCGCAGTCTTTACTGGGACGGTGCTCTTTTCAACAATGATTGTGCCGCTCTTGCAGTTTTTTTCGATATCGCGTACGGCCAACTCGGTATACTGCAGATCAGCCGCCATACCTTTGCCCTCGCCATACTCTTTCGTCGGCGTGCCGACGCAGACAAACACGATATCCGCTTCGGCGAGAAGCTGTGGATTGATGACTTTGAAGTGCAGGTTTTTGCCGCGAATTTTCTGTACCACCTCATCGAGCCCCGGCTCGAATACCGGCAATTTTTCGCTATTCCATGCGGCTATGCGCGCCTCATTCTGATCGGTTACATAAATCTGGACTTCCGGGTTATGCAATGCCATGACGGCCATCGTGGGGCCACCGACATAGCCCGCGCCGAGGCAAACGATTTTACGGGAGGGGGTCATGGACCTGAAACTTAAGATTGGGATGCGAGGTAAATGTATTTGCCAGTTGATTCGATTGACGGCAAATTTCTGAAGATTTACCCGCCGACAGTGGAAAAAAACCTACACAATTTGAAAGATACCCGGTTAGAGTTTCTGGGGCGTTGGACTCGCAAGCTGCCCATTTTTGCATTTGTTTGCTTCATTGGCATTACTCTTTTCATCCAAACTTTATTCGTCATCCGTGGGGTGGGACACCGAATCATCTACAGTGACGGCGCCGGATATTACGCTTGGGCGAGATCAATCGTATATGATCATGATCTCGACTTTAAGAACGATTTTGAGATATTATACCCACCCGACGAACCACCATTACAACCTGAAAAAACCAAAGCAAATAAACATATGAACAAATACCCGCCAGCAATGGGTGTGCTGGAATTGCCGGCAATTCTTGCAGGGCATGTTGCGGCGATCATGACGGATTGTAAAACGGACGGTCGAAGTCTTCCCTATCAGTTTTCCGCTGCTCTATATCTGACCTTGTTAAATTCATTGGGTCTGTTTTTTTTGTACAAGCTCCTAATGCAAGAGGGCTTTACCCCAATTTGGGCACTTGCATTTACCGGAACATTACTCTGCTGTTCGAATTTAATTCACTATATAATCAAAGAACCATCTCTTGTCCATGGAGCTGGTTTTTGTGGTATTTGCATCTCGCTTTGGTGGTTCTCAAAGCCAGATCGCGAATTCGATTTCATGCAAGCAATGCTGATTGGTGCGGTAATGGGGTTATTTTTGAGCCTGCGTTATACAAACATTGCCCTTCTTCCAGTTTTTGGAGTAATTTTCCTCAGCCACCCTAAAAAATCGCTCTCCGCGGCATTAGGTCTTACAACGGGAGGGTTTATAATAATGTCAA
>JAEUSA010000022.1 GCA_016788945.1 Leptospiraceae bacterium | reverse complement strand
CTGATTATTTCCACTTTCCACCCCACGGCTAATTTTTTGACTGTAGTGTCATGTTTCTCGATGCGGCGCGCGCGCACGTAACTTCGGGCGAATGTTCGGTCATTCTGCTGACCGGCAATGTACGCGATGTGTATCTATCGGGCGGTAAGTTCAGTCCCCTCGCACACATTGTCCGCGAAGAACTATTCCGGGGATATGACGCCGTGGCGGAATATGACCCTCAGGGCGGTGTACAGTTTGCCGATGCAAAGCAGCGCGAGAATTATTTCAGAGCACTGAGTGGTTATGATGCGTACCATAAAACGACCTTTGCGCAGAACCCACCTAAAGACCCTGTACCGGCCTTTTCAATTCTCGATAACTTCGCCCGACTAAATCTACTCGATAAAAAGTCGTTCGCCGTTATTATTCATTATCTCGATCAGATTATTCCAACGGGCCTCAATAACAACGCCGAATTGCGTTATCTCACCATCGCGATCGATAAATGGGCGCAGAATGTCGATTTCATGCGCAATAAGGTACGCTTCGTGCTCGTGGCCCCTGAAATGGCCAGGCTCGACAGCTTCATTGGCAAGAACGCCTTTATCGAGCATCTGACAATTGCCCGCCCCGATTTTGAAGAGCGTCGCCAGTCGGTACTCCATGCGCCTCACTTCAAAACTGAGCAAGCACCAGAAGCGGACAAGCTTGCAGAGCTTACCGCTGGGCTTACCAACCGCCAAATTCTTGAAGTGATCGGCGGTGGTAAAACCGATGAGATCGCCTTACGGGCAATTAAGAAAGAACTTATCGGTGCTGAATGCCGCGGCTTGCTCGAAATCGTTGAGCCGAAGCATTCACTCTCAGCCGTCGCCGGGCACGAAAAAGTGAAAGACATTCTGGCGCTCACGGCTTCTGCCATTAAGCAAGGTAAAACTTCGTATTTGCCGATGGGATTTCTGATCTGCGGCCCGGTGGGCACCGGAAAAACTTTTATCACCGAATGTTTTGCGCACGATGCGGCATTGCCCGTCGTCAAGTTTCTGAATTTCCGTTCGCAATGGCAGGGGGAAACCGAAGCGAATCTCGAGAAGATTTTTAATATTCTGAAATCCATCTACCCTGTTGCCGTTATGATTGATGAGGCGGATGCATTTTTGGGTAACCGCGACGCGCAAGGTGACAGCGGCGTTTCTATGCGTGTATTTGCGTCGCTTGCCTCACTGATGAGTGATACCTCATACCGCGGCAAGATCATCTGGTTTCTCATGACTTCACGGCCCGATCTTCTTCCGGTGGATATGAAGCGGCAAGGACGGGCAGAAGAGCATCTCGCGCTTTTTCATCCGCAATCAAAAGACGAATTAGAGGCCCTGTACCAGAGCGTGTGTCGTAAGCTGAAGCTGCCGGCGCCGCTTTCGGAGATTTCACCGCTGTTAGACAAGCATCGGGCCTATTCGGGTGCGGATATTGAGGCCATGCTGACCCGGGCGGCCCTTTCGGCCGAGGTGCGGCATGCATCTGAGCTTGATGAAAAAATTCTGCGCGATACCATCGGTAATTTTCGTAGCCCCGAATACCCGTTGGCGATTGAATTGCAGACGCTCGTCGCCGTGCGCGAGTGTACGCACCAGGACATGGTACCGGAGAAATACCGCGCGCTCAAGGCGGCAGACATCGAATCGCGAATCAACGAATTACTGGCGATGCTGAGACAGAGATGATCCGCTATCTGCTCGCACCCTATGAGCGGCTGACCCGGTTCTGGGTATGGTGGCAGGGTTTTTACGCCGGGCCTCTGCTGCATGTCTTGTTTACCAGCGTTTTTGCTACTGCGGGTTTTGCCTACGGTTTTGCGCAGGGCCATATTCCCGTTGTACCACCGGAAATTGCCTGGGTGCTGAGCGCAGGGGTTGCTCTCGCCGCGCTGATGGAAGTCTATCTGAACGATGGATTGCACCGTCTTGGCATCCGGACCTTTATTCCGCGCGTGCGCTTTGTTAACAGCATGTTCAACGAAGGCAAATTGCGCTTCGACAGATCGATTGGGCATTATAAACGGCTGCTGCAATATCTCACTGTTTTTGGCCGCAACCGCATGTACTATGCTCCGTTACATATTACCATTGTGTTAGGCACGGTGCTGATCTATGATTTCCTCTATCTCAAGAGCGGTTATCATTGGATTTATATCCAGACTGCGGCGGTAGCTTTGCCGATACATCTGCAATTCCTGTTTGTGACCGGCGACCTACATATGGGCAAATACCGGTCGCTGGTTAAGCGACAGCTGTTTCTGTTGGGTTATGAACCACCTAACCAATATGCCATTTCCCTAAAATTCAAATTTTTGAGCGTGATGTTTGTCATTGCGCTAAGCGATTACATTTTGATTTCGCTATTACGATCTGAAGTGGCAAAATCCAGCGGTGGTTATGCGTACATCATTGGCTTTTCATTGTTCTCGCTCGCCTTGTTGATGCTGCTGACCGTACTGCATTTTTCAACCATTTTTATGTCGATAAAAGAGCTGCAGCTCGCAGCGATGAGTTTGCAAGATGGTCATGATCCCGATTTTTATTCGCGTACGTCGGATCAGGAATTGGCAAATCTCTCTGCTGGTTTCTTCCATGCCGCGCAGAAAGTTTTGAATTACCGTCGTGACCTTGAGCACCAGATTCGCGAGGCGACCGCCCATCTAAGCGCGGCCAATGAGGAACTCAAGGCCAAAGACCACGAAATACAGACCGAGCTCGATTTTGCTGCGGAAATTCAGAAAGATATGATACCGCAGGCACACCCACCTTGGAATGCGGTGCAGTTCGGTATCATATTTAAGCCCATGCAAAAGGTTTCGGGTGATTTTCTCAACGTTTTCAAAAAAGGTGATTCGGTGTTTGTTTTACTGGCTGATGTGTCAGGTCATGGCGTGCCTGCGGCATTGATCACCATGGCTGCGAACGACGCGTTCGGGCTCGCGATCCGGAATTCGGATTCGCCGGCGGCCATTTTTCGCGACGTCAACGCACAGCTGAGCGAGCAGATAAAAACACAGGATTATCTGACCGCCTTTCTCGTGCGCATTGATGAAAGATTGCGCATCACCTATGCGAATGCATCGCACCAAAAAGCTCTGCATTACAAGCGCAAAGCCAACACCATCGAGGCTTACGATACCAATGGCTTGTTTATCGGTGCCATGGCCGATGCAACGGAAACATACGAAGAAAAACAGTCGCGCCTTCACTTCGGTGATTTGTTGATACTGTACACTGACGGAATTACCGAACAGGTAAACGCGGCAGGCGAGGAATTTGGTCACGCACGCCTTCAGGAGATCATTTTCCGGTACCACGATCTACCCGTACAGGAGCTGGCAGATAAAATCTACCATGAAATGAAGACCTTCGCCGGCAATGTGCGTATCCGTGATGACGTCTCGCTGTTGGCATTGAGTGTGCATCCACAATACAGGCAATTTATAGAAATGTTCAATGAAACCGTCAAAAGCATGAAGCGCAAGATGCTCGACGAGTCATCGCGAATGCTTGAAGAACTGTGGCGCCTGTATCCTGAATTTCCCGCCCTACCTCTGTTGTCAGCCCGGATATATTACCAACTGAAAGAGTATGCCATTGCCGAAAAGCATGTGAAAGTACACTTGGAGAAAAATCCCGGTGACTTGCGCGCAACCCAGTTGCTTGCTGCGATTGCGTTGAAAACCGGCAACAGGACGCGCGCGGCAAACCTCGTTAACCGTCTCTCAAAAGCCAATGCCGATGATAAAATCACTCGGCATCTACACCGGAAGCTGCAATGATGCGAGCGAGTCTTATTGCCATTGCCATCGTCTGTTTCTCTGCCTGTACAGATACGCATACTGCGGTCAAAATTGAGAATGGTATCGCTGATTTTTCGGCGGTTGAATTCAATGATGTCGCCATTCATGATTTAAGTGGCTCATGGGAGTACTATCCCCATCGCATTATCGATCCGGAGCACATCGGTCAAAACCTTGCGACGCGGAAAATAGCCCCACTTCCGCAGAGTTTTAATCGCTATGCCGATAGTTCTCTGCGTCTACCGCCGGCAGCAAGTGCGACATACAGGCTCGTTCTGCTAATGCCCGCGAAGCTTCGGCAATACGTGTTTCGCATTCCACCAGCCTCTACTGCTTCGCGCATTTTTATCAACGGGCATCCCGAAGCTGAGAACGGCGCGGTCTCTGAAGATCTCAAGGCCGTGGTTCCACATCTGCGTATGCGCTATCTGCAGCTACCGCTGGCCGGCAAAACAGAAATTGTCATACAAGTCAGTAATGCAGAATTCAACAAAGGCGGCATCTGGCAGACAATTTCGCTCGGTACGCGCTCGGCCATGGAACAATACCGCCTGCGTGCATTGATCCTCGACATACTTGTCATCGTCGCCCTACTGACCTTCGGGCTGTACCATGTTCTTTTGTATTTTTTGAGGCATCCGGAAACTTCGTCGATCTATTATGGTTTATTCTGCATAGCAGTGGGTATGGGCCGCTTGTTTACGGGCGAGCGCCTGATTTCAAACCTTTGGCCTTCGCTCGGTTGGGCCGCGGGCCACCGTATCGAGTTGACCGTCAATTTCGCCGATGCGGCGTTTTTTGCACTGTATTGCCGCCAATTTTTTCCGGAGGCGCGTAAGAGCTTGGTGTTGCGTGCCATGGCGATCTCCGCGGGCATTTTTTCTCTCGCTGCGCTTTTTGCGCCTGTATCGGTGTCGAAGCATATGCGCGAGCCTTTTCAGATCATCGTGGCCATATTGTTGTTACCCGGACTTCTGCTGATTTCTAAACTTGCCTGGCGCGATGTGTTTGGCGCGCGCGTTTTCCTTGCCGGAGTATTCATTATCGCTGCGGGTTTTCTGAACGACGCGCTGAAAACGAGCGAGTTGATCTCCACGCCTTACTTATTTTCTTACTCCATTCTCGCGTTTACCTTTTTGCAGGCAGTACTAATTTCCGGAAAATCTGTGCTGCTATTTCGGGAGAACAATCAACTGTCACAGAAATTGCTGCGTTCAGACCGATTGCGTGATGATTTTCTGAGCCACACCTCACACGAGCTGCGCACGCCGGTGCAGGCGATGATTCAGACCGCGGAAAATCTGCGCCGCGGTGCCAGCGGTGCCGTGAGCGAACAAGTGCAGCGATCGCTGGCGGTGATGGAAGAAAGCGGGCGCCGTCTTCTGTACTTGCTCGACGACCTGACGGATTTTATTCGATTAAAGCACCACGATATCTCACTCAATATTCAGCCGGTGCCGGTGAAGAAGATTGTCGGCCCGGTTCTCCAATTATGCCTTGGTCTTTCGGACAATAAGCAGCTGACGCTCATCGATGAATTGCCAGATAATCTCGGCGACGTGCAGGTCGACGCGGCGCGCCTGCAGCAATTATTACTGAACCTGATTAGCACGGCAATTCGCCACTCGCATTCGCCCGTTATTTCACTGAAAGCAGGTCAACTCGAAGGCCAGCTTGCGCTGAGCGTCGTCTACAACGGCAGCGAACCCGAGGCGGCTTTCATGACTTCTGCCAGTGACGAGGCGATCACCGTTGCCCCACAGGTAACACAGCGTGTTGCGGAGCTCATGGGTGGTCGTTAT
>JAEUSA010000019.1 GCA_016788945.1 Leptospiraceae bacterium | reverse complement strand
GGAACCCGATGGCGCCATCATTACGAACACAGGTACTCTCAACGAGGTGCAAGACATTTTGATCGGGCTTCAGGCTTCCATTACTTACAGGATGTTCTAATGCGTACACTTAATTGGCTACATGTCCTCATTGCTTTATTATTGTTTGCCGTAGGCGCTTGTTCGAGTGGCAAGCCGCGTAAAGATAATGAAAAATCCTTGGTAAGCGTCGCCATCGTTAAGTTGGTTAACGTCAGCAAGCAGGCCAACTACGATTATCTGAGCGAAAGCCTCACCGATGCGACGCAGAGTTCGATGGATAAAAAATTCGTTTACTTCCATATTCCTGCCGATCAGGTAACAGATCTGTACGCTGAGGCGGCCGAGCAGGGGGGTAACCCCAGTGAGTCCAGTATGCGCAGCCTTGCACTGAAAATTGATGCCGACCTCGTCATCTTTGGATATTACAAAACCAGTGCCGAAAAAAAAGGCGATAGCGCCGAAATTGTATTTAACGTATTGAGAACCGATAAGGGCACGACAATCGCGAAAATTAGCCGTACTGCGGCGATATCGGCGAAAATTTTTAATGATATCGAAAGCATCGCCACGACAGTTGTTGCAAAAATCGCTGACTACCGCGCCGAGCAGATCAAAGAAAGTGGAATTCAGGAAGTGCAAAAGAAGGGAGAAAAAATTCAATTCACCCGCGAGAGCCTGAATATTGCGCCGTTTATCCCCCCAGCTTTCTAAATAAAAACTCAACGTATAGGCTGGCCCTGATTCGCAGTAGGGCCAGCGGCGGCATCGCGCGGTCGCTTATTGCGGGCCGTCTGTAGCTGCACGGCAGCAAAAACTGGCCAAGTAAGAAATCATATACTATACTGGGTATATGGCGGTAGCGGAAACGAACAAATTTGATGAATTTATTGCACAGAGTGATGTGCCCGTATTAGTCGATTTTTATGCAGACTGGTGCGGTCCCTGCCATATGCTGTCGCCGATCTTAAAAGATCTCAAGGCAACTTGGGGCGACAAGATACGCCTCATCAAGGTCGACACGGAGGCGCATCCCGATATCGCCGGGCGTTTTCAAATTTCAGGAATTCCGACCCTGATCATGTTTCAGAACGGGCAGATTGTGCACCGTACTTCAGGGGTTATGCCCCTGCAGAGCCTGCTGGCGGAGTACGGCCGGTTTGTGAACTGACTCCGGGTTTACGCCGGGATGCGATACTTAGATAACTCTAGCTATGGAATTACATAGCTATAGTCTGAACGGGCTCACCATCTACTGCTCGGGGCCGCTGTTTTCTCCCGAAGAGCGCGCCACTATGGCCGCAATTGACCGAACCCTGACGCAGGCCGGATTCCAAACCTTTCTGCCGCAGCGCGATGGCCTCGAACCGGTTTTTCTGCCGTTTCTGAATTCGCCGCTCAATACTTCGCTCCTGGGCTTGAACAAAATCGCCGACCGCAGCGTTTTCCGCTTTGATGTCCACAAACTCGTCCACCACTGCGATGCCATCGTTATGAATATGAACGGGCGCGTGCCCGACGAAGGCGCATGCGTTGAAGCCGGTATCGCTTTTGCCCTCGGCAAACCGGTAATCCTTTATAAAGAAGATGCGCGCAGCACATTCAACGGGCTCGATAATGCGATGCTGTCAGGATTAACCCCCGTGAAACCAGCGGCTTCTATCGAGGAAATTCCCACCCGCGTTCATGAAGCCATCGCCGCACTTAAAGAGTCGCATCAGGGATGGATCTATGATGCAACGAAGCTGTCACCGTTTGTTCTTTCCGAAGCCGCCAAAGGAGAAAGTGCGGAAAAAATTATTCGCACTATAACTCCGGCAACGAAATAGCTTTAGATTCTGCCTGTATAGTCAGTGCAGGATGTGAAAAAATTCACATTCAAGTGAGAAAAAATCGCGCTTTCTTGGTATTTATATAGTAGGGGAGATACCATGAAGTGCAAAAGACAGCCACGTTTTCTCGAAGACAAGGCAATCCGAATCGCGAATATTCTCGAGGTGCGGCTGGCGCCCGCGCAATGGAACCGGATAATGATTGCTGTGGGGCAGCGGCGGCGGACCTATTCGACGATCACACGTTATTGTGTTCTGAAATTGGCCCGCAAGTGTTCGCTAAGGTGGACTGTCGGATTACGGTCAGTACAGGCTAACGTTAAGAATAGGTTGCGTGGTGCCACAAGGTTGCATAGGCATATGTTATGTCTTTATGGAGAAGATGAGAAGCTCATACGCCTGGCGGCGATGGATCTGGGGCTTACGCTGAGCGCCTTTATCAGGTTGGCCATTGAGCTTTATCTATCTTCACTAGCTATGGTAAACCATAGCAAGCTCAAGGTGACCGATGCCGATTTGACCGCTGAAGGTATCCGCTTTTTGCAGCAAGTGCAAATCTTCGCCGCTAATGGCGGGCCTTTTCCGTTTTTGCGACAAATCAGCTGCATACGCTATGAACTGGAAAGTTACTGGTAGGTTAAGAAGAACTCTATGGTTGTCCATTACGAACACAAAAATGCTTGCCCCGTACTGAAAGCGGCTCCCTCGGGATTCTGCTGCTATGGAAAACCTTCACTATAAGCCATCCTTCTTCGATCGCCCTGTCTTTGCGATCGTCGTCGGCGGTACGCTATTCTGTGCATTACTCGTCGTACTCTACTTCATCGATTTTGTTCCCGGTTTGGGCGGCCTCGATGTGCATATGTATTCGGGCGTGCGCGGCGGGGGCTATTTTTCGACCGTGGAAAAAATTGCTGCGCTTGCCGCGAAAAAACAAGGGAAAATCCGCAATGTTGAAACGCAGGGGTCGTTAG
>JAEUSA010000003.1 GCA_016788945.1 Leptospiraceae bacterium | reverse complement strand
CATACGACGTACAGTTTTCACCGACATTTGTGATGCGCTTTATTCCATATTTAGGGTTTGGGCTCACCAATATTACCTCCGATACGAAGACCGCGTATGGAGCGAATATCCGTGCCGTTTCAGGCGACATCATCGCCAAATACGGTTTTGCCACGGTTTATGATTTTAACCGTCGCTGGCAGGCGATCATGACAGTCGACCACTACATCTATTTTGAAGAAAAAATCGGCATGGCGCTGAGGATCAACCTCGGTGCGACGATGATGATTTTCTGATCGCTGCTCATCAGAGCATACTGATGGCGACATAATCCTTTGCGGCCAAATACCGAGCCGCCCCGGCGCATTTCAGAACGAGCTGACGAATGTCGTAGATTAATACGCGTGGCCGTCAAAGAGAACAAGAGAGAACGCCTATGAAGCATAAAGCTATTACCTTTGCTCTCCTTATAATAACGCTGCTTTTTACTGTGCATTGCGGGAAAGTATCCGGTGGCGAAGATGAAAAAAAAGAATCCAAGGCCGCTGGTATTGTCAGTCCCGATGATCCTGCTGCATCGGCTACCGGCGCGCCGCCGGCCTATGTTTCGCATCAGACCATTTCGAGTACACAATTTGAAGTGACGCTGACGAAAGAATGTACTGACGCCACGGGTTTAAATTCTGCAAATTTTATCCTTTCGAATGGCCTGCAAATTACCAACCTTGCAAAAAAATCAGGCGATGCACGCACAATCGTCGTAACAACCACCATACAGCAGTCGATTTCGTATACGCTGACGATGTTGAACCTTGTAGGTACCGACGGCGGTACGTTGCAGGGGGTTTTGCAGGTCACCTTTACCGGGTTGCCGTCACCGGCGATTACCAGCATCGATTGGCGTGATCCTGCCAACACGGCAAACCCATTGCCCGGTACTCTGGGCGCTATCAGTCTCTGCGTGCTCTCGAGCGGGTCTGGGGCGAATTGTACCAACGCACCGTTTTACAATCGCTCTTCACTCTACGGAATTCTCACCGGAGCCAACGCGGTTTCGTATCGCTACAAGATCGATGCCGGTGCGTGGTCGGGTGAAATACCGATTGCGACGCCGCTCAACCTGACCGGGTTAAGCGAAGGTTATCATACTCTCTACATTGTTGGCAAACATAACAACGGCTATTGGCAAGCCGATACTGCGGGCGATGTTTATACCAAGTCGTGGGTTCAAGATACGGTAGCGCCCGATGCGTATCTCGACCCGTTGACTTTACCCGCATCGGTCACGGCTTCACTTTCGCTCAGCGTGCGGGCGATAGGCGCCGACGTTTCATATTTTCGCTATTGCCTCGATAATGGCACGATCAACGATTGTGTGACGAGCAACTGGCGGGGTAACCCTGATGCGGCGAGCGGCGGTCTCGCGATTCCGAACGCCGTCTATACGGCAAACCTCGTGCCCGGTTCAGTGCGCGTGCGCGTGATCGGCATCGATGCATCGGGCAATGTGCAGGCAGCACCGATATCCGGTGGAACTTACACTTACACGATAGATACCGGTGCCGTTGAAGCGGTCTTTCAGTTATCTGACCTGACGGCGATCACGCCGCAAGCAACATCGGTGACGATCAACGTTTTAGGTTCGAGTGGCGCAGCTGCATACAAAGGCAAGATTGTTGATGGCACCGATTGTAATGCCGGCACAGGGTGGGATGTCTTACCTGAACAGCCGCTGACAACACCGATTACCGCAACGGGGCTCACGGACACTATACCACAAAAAACAGTGTGTGCGATTGGCAAAAGCGTCAGCGGCCTCTATTGGCAGGGTGGCTGGTCAGGTACCGCTACGGCTTCGATTGTAACGAAATACACATGGACTATCGACACGACACCGCCCGTCGTGCAGCTGAACTGGATCAGCCCGATCGCGCAACCCACGACGACGACGCAGACCAGCGGATATGAGCTGCAGGTATCCTCAACCGGCGCAGCGGTCAGTTACCGTTATGCGCTCGTCACCGGGGCAGGGGCAAGTTGCGCTTCAGCGACGTATAATGCCGAAGTAACCGCAGATACGGCAATTACGTTTGGATCTCCGGCAATTGCGACGACCGGCGTCACCGTATATAAAGTCTGTGCTATTGGTAAAGACTCAGCCGGTAACTGGCAATCGACATCGAGCGCCACGGCAACGGCCGAATGGACGGTAGATGTCGACCCGCCTGCGAACAATCCATCTTTCACCGCCGCGTCAATGAGTGTGGCTTCATTCAGCACACCGGTCATCAACTTCTACATAGACAATGCAACGGCGACGGCCGATACGAAGACGTATCGCATTCAGGTAGCGACGAATTCGTCGTTCAGCCCCGCTTCGGCGATCATCAGCGACACGAATGTACCAAGCTGCAAGAATATCGATGCTCCTGATTGCCCAGTTGCTTTGGCTACCAAAACCTTCACGATCGCCGTCGATTCATATATATCGGGTACGGTCTACGCGCGCGTTCAGGCAGGCGATGCTTACGGTAACTTTCGCAGTGACTACTCAACGGTGTCAGCAGAACATTATGTGAAGGGTCAGATTACCGGAACCGTCAAAACGACTGCGGGTGTAGCCATCAGCGGAGTTAACGTGCGGCTTTATGACAGCGATGGTTCACCGCTGAACGCACTGCATCCCGATCAGTCTACCAATGCATCGGGTGTTTTTACTTTCACGGGATTACATACCGCCAAAAATCGCTACCGGGTGATTGCTGCTTTTTCCGATGCAACATACCGTCCGGCTGCCAAGCGGGGAATTTCGGTACAGGCCGAAGGTAGTGGGGCTACGATCAAAACGAATATCGGGACGCTGAATCTTGTGCCGTTGTCATCGACTGTTGCGCAAGACCTCGTGGCGAAGGTAATAGACGCCGATGACGGCTGGATGCTCGGCTACGCAGAGGTAAAGCTGATTGATTATCTCGGCAATACCGTGGGTTCGGCCGTGCGCAGTACATACAATACGGGTTGCACAAGCATTGCCCCGGCGGGTGATCCGCCGACCAATATTCCGAAAAATGTCTTTAATGGAAATACCATTTGCGGAGACGTGCGTTTTGCCAATGTGACGCCGGGTAACTACTCGATCGAGGTCACCGGCAATAGCTGGGCTTCGGGCAATCAGACGTACAATCTGCTGAAGCAGGAAAATGTCGTCGTTCCGGGCCTTCCCGAGGCGCGCATATTAATGCTGCGCGCCGGCAACACGACTGCGACCAATATCTACATTCCGGCGACGAACAAGATTATTGTCGGGCCAACGCTCACCGGTGCAGCCGGCGCAGGCGCGCATACGATTGCGATTACCTCAGGGCCGCAGATATCGAAGACCCTCGTCGTGCGCGGTAACAACCAGAATAGTCTCTATCTTTTCGATCCCGTATCAAATTCGACGAGCGCCGCAGGCTTCAACCTCACTGCGGCGGCCGGTGTGGGGGCGCATTCATTTGCGATCACGTCGGGACTGCAAAATGGCAAAGTGCTGATTGTCCATGGCAACAATTTGACGTCCACCACACTCTATGATCCCGCAACGCATACCGTCGCCGCTGGTCCGGCACTTTCGGCACAGGCCGGCGATGGCGCGCATGCAATCACTATCAGTACCGGCGTCAACTCTGGCAAAACTCTCGTTGTGCACGCGAGAAATACCAACACGACTTCACTATATGATCCTGCAACGAACACATTTGCCGCAGGCCCGACTTTTGCCGTGAATGTCAACACGGGTGCATTTGCCTTTGCGATCAACTCGGGAACGCAAGCAGGTAAAACCCGTATCGTCCTCGGTAATGGCAACAATACCGCGCTGTTTGATCCGAATGGTTTTCCAACACCGATTGCTGTCGGTTCAACGTTGTCGGGCACCGCCGGTGCAGGCGCTCATGCGTTCAGCATTACCACGGGCAGCGAAGCGGGCAAACAGATGTTTGTTCACGGTGGAAATTCCAACAGCACATCCATTTATGACCCCGCGACCGATAGTTTCGGTATCGGACCTTCTCTCTCTGCAAATGTTGGTGCCGGTGCAAATTCGTTTCTCATAGAAGCCGGAACACATAACGGTAAGCAATTTGTCGTCCTTGGCAACAATAACGCCGCCGCAAGCAGCACTTCATTTTATGATCCGTCGTTGAATACCTTTTCAACGGGTACTTTGCTGACAGGGGCAGCCAATACCGGTGGGTATTCTTTCAAGTTGAATGCGGTCACGTCAGGCCGTCTACCGTTAGTACGCACACTCACTGGCCAAGATCTGAAAATGGTACTCACTTGGGGTAATGCAGACCCGCGCGACCTTGACCTGCATTTGGTCGGTACTCTGCCTGCAGGCCAGACTCTCACCAATGTAAACAATGATGACTGCGGTACGGGAAATAATACGCTGTTTCATGTTTGGGCAGCTCGTCCGAACGTAGGCTTAAGCTGGCAGCAGCAATACTCGGCCAAAACACGTTCATACATTCAGGGTGATGCACTCTATGCGGGTTCCAATTATTTTCCGACCAGCCCTGATACAACGACTGCGCTCGTGCAAGATGCCAACACGGGTTTTGGCCCCGAGGCGATCAATTTTGTCGGCGGTTATACCGACGGTACCTACTACGTGTCAGTCGTCAACTGGCGGCAGTGGATACCCGCGGCCGGCATGAGCAAAGAAAGCCAGCAATGGGATGCCACGGACGTAGCGCTACGCATGTACGATGCCGATGGTCTCGTGTTCGAGATGAGTGCGACCGAACCAGCAGTGACCCCTACTGCTTTGGCTCCGGCGACCGTCGTGGCGGGTTGTGGGGCAGGTGGGGCGAGCGATTGGCAACAATGCGAACTCTGGCAGGCTTTCAAAATGACGGTTTCGGGTACCGGTTCTGCCGGCCGTACATTCACCCCGGTGAATACCTACGTTAACTGGCAAGACGGCACCGGCGGTCATGACGAACGCAAATGTAATTTGAATGGGTTCTGATATGAAACGACTGATTCATATGAGCAAAGCATTCTCGCTCGTTCTCACGGTGATGCTTGCATCGCAGGCCTGCGTCGGCAAATTTCTCTCGACGATGCTTTCTACCGAAAACGCGCAATTCAAACTGCTTGAAGTCGTCCCCGTCGCGAATACGAAAATTCTTGTGTCTTTCAATAAGCCGCTCAACTTTGAAAAAGGTGCTCTGGTACTGTCGAATTATTCGATACCGGGACTCAATCTGATGTCGGTAAGCAAGGGGCCCGAAACCCATCAGGTGTATCTGTTTCTCGATCCGAATGATTCGGTGCGCATGCAGAGACAGTATTATACGCTCACGGTCAGTACGATACAAAACATGTATCTCGACGATCTTTTGCCTGGCGCCGAAAACCGCAGCAAGCAGTTCATGGGTGCGCGTTGGCTGCGCGCGACCTGCCTTGATGATGCGGGCACCTTTACCTGCCCTTCGTCGGGAACAGCCCTTGCGGCTCCGGTCACTGTCACGGTGCGCGGCGATTATGCGCGCGGGCAAAACTACCGCTGGCGTCTCTACAATGTAACGACGAGCAGCGATCACTTTGCACTTAGCGCAATTACTCCTGTCGCGAATACGTTTACGATTCCAGCAGGTATACCGAGTGCCGATTATCGCCTCGATCTGATGATACAGGACGACGCCGGAGCGTGGCAGCCTGCAACCGATTATACCCAGTACTTCTTTTCTGTTGATAACACTTCGGTGTCAGATATTGGCCTTTCGAATGTGCCGGCGTCTTTAACCAGCGATCTGGTAACCAATATCAGCGTGGTATACCGCAACTGCGTTGAGGCAGGTTTTCCCAACGGTTATGCCGCGCCCTGTTATTCGGCCTCAAGCCCGGTTTCTGCACAGATTCCTGCGAGTTACAAATTTCGCATCGGCACGAAAGCCGGCTCAGTGCCCGCCGATTGCAACGGCCCCGCATCGGGATACACATTTGCGACCGATGGCACTACCAATGCGAACGGCTGGAGTCTGACGCCGCGCTCAACGAATTTGCAAATCATTAAGACTCTTTCGGGGAATCAGTGTTATCTCATACAAGTGCTCGCGGCAGACAGCGTGGGGAATTTTCAGTGCGATGCTTCGGCTGCCGAGACGACAGGTGGTGCCTGTGCAAACCCGGTAGGTCCGGGAATAGGCAGTATTGCCGACTTTTTTGCCGCTAAGTCATATCAAGAAGCGCGGTTTTTATTGGATACCGCAAAACCGACTGCGGCATTTGTGTCCAATACGCTTCCGGTTTCTACCACTTCGGCCACGAGCTTTGCGGTCGCCGTCGACAGCACAGATCTCGCAAAATATCAGTATCGCGTTATTGGCACCGGCTTTTCCGGTACCTGGTCAACAGACAAGAATCCTGGCGTAGGTGGAGATTTGATTTCCGGAGCGGGTTTGACGAACGGCGGGTATACCATCGATATTGTCGGCAAAGATGCGGCTGGGAATTACCAACTTGAAAATTTGCGTACGACATTTTCCTTTACCGTCGATACGAATGCACCGACGGCAACAATCGCCAGCCAAGGCAACTGCACGGGGGCCGCCGGTATGACATCGGCGCCGGATAACGGCTTACCGAGAAATCCTACCCGCTTCAATTGCCACAACGTCGTGGTGAGCAATGTAACATTCTACAAATATGCCATCGTGAGCGGTAATAGTTGCCCGCTGGACGCGGTCGTCGATTATTCAGCTCAGCGGACGGCCGCAACGGATTTCATCGCCGCTGACAACGTGGCGTGGACCAATGGCACCGAATATAGTATCTGCGTAATCGGTTCAAATAACGGAGTGCTCTATCAGGGAACTTCGGCCAGTGCCGTAACGCGGCACACGTTCCGTTACGATACGACACCGCCTACATCTCAGGTGCTGACGTGGATTTCCCCTGCGACGAACCTCGATACGAAGAGTACGGTGCTGACCGAGGTGAGCGTGCAGATAGGTAAATCCGGAGCCGAAAACATTACCGGCTATAAAGGCACGGTGGTCACCGGTGCATGCCCGACTTCGGCCACGATGGTTGCTGATAATGCGACTTATCCCGAACGCTCACCCGAAACTCCACTGCAGGCGACCGGCCTTGCCGCCGGAACGGTACGCATCTGCTTCATCGGCCGTGACGCAGCGGGTAACTACGAGGCGGCAACACAGAGTGTGACGTACACCGTGTTTGCCCCTCCCGCGCCAAACGATGGTGTGGCAGGCATTGACGATCTGTTTTCCAATACGTTCAACTATACTTGGGTCACCGGCGCAGGCATACCGACCGGCACACAAGAGATACGTGTCCGTGTGTGCAAAGATTCTGCCTGTACCGAACCACTGCCGGGTATGAATAATGGTACACTTGCGTGTAATTCAGTGGCGACGTGTAATGCAACTTCTTCTTATACCCTGAACACGGCCTGTGCGGGGCTCAGTTGCATCAAGCAGCTCAACGGCGCGACATACTATGCACAGATCAAAGTAAAAGATTCGGTCGGTGTAGAATCTTCGTTTGGTGCTTCATCTTCGGGTAAACGGATTGTTGGTGCGGTATCGGGCGTTGTGCGTGATACAAATAATAATGCGATCAGCGGCGCGACGGTCAAACTCTACAGCGATGCCTTATGCGCCACAACGCAGATCGGCGCCGATGCGACTTCTGCCGGTGACGGTTCGTTCAGCCTGACTCTCGCAGGCAGTTATCCGATACCGATAAAGCTGGCATCGTCGGGCTATTGTATTAAAGTTTCAACCGTGGGGCCGGTGCGCGAGGGCACAAAGACTTATATCGAGGCCAATGCAGGGGCGACGACCAATATCGGAAATGTTTATGCCGTCAATACTTCAGGTCGCGGCTGTATGATCGGTTCGATTGTCGATGGTTCAAACGGTTCGCAGCTATTGCTTTCGAACGCAACGTTCACACTGAAAGATTACGCGAACAATACTCTGGCCAGCACTCCGAATCTTGACCCCGACGGAAAACAATTTGCTTTCCCGGCAAATTGTGTGTCCAGTTGGGGTGCCGCACCTTACAACAACCCGACCTATCATCATAGCGGTGATCCCTCTTGTGCGGGTACTCCCGGCAATTGTCTGACTTCAGGCGTATATTCATTACAGGTGGCGATTCCCGGTTATTACACAATCACCGAATCGACAATCGCCGTTGCAGATAGCGCGACGACCAACCTTGGTTATCTGCCGGTCGTGGGAACTTTCGCTACGGGTTCAAAACAGATTAAGGTCATACTGACCTGGGGAAATCAAACCAAAGACCTCGATCTGCACGTCGTCGGGCCTGCCTCGAATGCATTCGATTGTCAGCCTTACAATGAAGCTGCGATTCAGAATGCCAACGGAGCCAACAGCAAGTTCCATGTGTCATTTCAGCAGCGCTATTGCGCTGAAACAGGAACCGCTGCGCCGACCGGCTCGACGAGCCTCGCGGTTGACGACAGCTTTGAATACGGTCCGGAAATCATCAATTTCTACGACGGCTACGTGGACGGGACTTATAAATTCTCGGTTTACAATAACGATGCTACAGCGCTGAACTGGAACGTTTCGAAGGCACGTATCGATATCTATGCCGGCAGTCATTTCACGGGTGGCGGCGGGCTTATTAAGACGATCTTGAGCACGGGCTCATCTGCACTGCGCGGCTGGCGGCCATTCAGGTTGACTGTCGCGGGCACCACACTCACCGTAGACGACACCACGGGCGTCGGTTACGCAAATTACACCTATGGCACGACCGTAGCTGGGCGCACGGGTACCCGCACCAATGGTTCACCGAACCTGACCGTTCTGTCGAATGCCGGTTTGACTACGGGCATGCGTGTCAGCGGTGCGAATATTCCCGCGAATACGGTTATTAATGCCATAAACGTGGTGAATCCCCCCGGCCGAACCGGCACGACAACCAATGGAAATGCAAACATCACTGGCTTGAGTTCTGCCAGCGGCAATCTCGCAGTGGGTATGACAGTGACCGGTACGGGCATACCGGCTGGCGCAACAATTACTGCGGTGGCGACGAACGGGACGCAGATTACAATCAGTGCTAACGCGACAGCCAACGGAACACCGGCGCTGACTTTCTCGAGCGGCTATACGCTGACGATGTCGGCGAATGCGACACAGACGGGATCGACTGCGGTGAGCTTCTATTTCAACTGCAGTGCGACTGACATCAATGGACCTTCAGACGGCATGACTAACGGGGCAACCGTCAGCGGTACGACACCCGCTGACCCGAACCTCGACTGTGGTCTCTACCTCAACGGCACTACTGCTGCCGGTGGGGCAGGGTCGCTGGATTGGTAATCCTCTCCCTTAAATAAATCTTGCCCGCCACTTGGCATGAGTTATGCTGGTGCCA
>JAEUSA010000433.1 GCA_016788945.1 Leptospiraceae bacterium | reverse complement strand
CAACTTGTGCATGCAGAGCCGGTGCACTGATGAAAGCGATGCACAGAATAAACGCATATTTTCTGATCAGGGGGAATCGGTACATCGGAGCCAAACCGACGGAAAACGACTTTGAGACGCCGCGTCAAGGCATCTGCCAGTGAAACAGGGCAGCACCCGATTTCACTTGACGGCAAGCGTTGCTTTGCCGGAAAAACGTCAATGCAAAGGCCGAATACACTGCTTTTTATTCTCGCGCTTGTTGTCTTGGCGCTGTTTTTACCCGATGGCTGCATTCCGTTTATTGTCGGAACGCTATGGAAGATTACCAAGGTCGTTCTCGTCGTGTTGGCGATTATTATTATTGTTGCGTACTTCCGCAAGAAAAACTAAAATTGTGAAATTTCAAGTTCGCTCTCTGTTCTTTGTCGGGCTTCTATTTGTCGCACCGGTTTTTGCCGGCGAAGGTCTGCAGTATATGCAGAACATTATCAACAATTTTGAGCAGTTGCGCGGTGAACTGGCCGAAGATTTTTCTACTGAAAAGCGCAAAGATGTCTCTGCCCGCGCACGCGATCTTGCGCTGCAGATTCTCGATGTCAAAGAAATCGGTAAGCTCGCGTTAGGTAAACATTTTGCGAAACTTAAGCCGAAAGAGCAAGAAGATTTTCTCGGTTTGTTCCACGAGCTGATGGCGAATCGCGTCGTCGAAGCCAATATTCCTTCGCAGAAAGTGATATCCGGAAAGATTCCGATAGAAATTATTTCAGAGCGTGCAGAGACAGATGAAGTATTCGATAAAGAAGCGATTGTCGTCAACACGCGTGTTCCGCACCGTAAACAGAGTTTTAAAGTTGAGTTTTATCTCTATCGTTCTGAAGACAGTCTGAAGCTCTACGACGTGCATATCGACGACGCGTCGACACTTCTCGATTTCCGTAATCAGTTTTCATCGATCATCAATAAGAAAGGCTACAAACATCTGGTAAAATTGCTACGTGAACGCATTCAGAAAATCCATCAGAAATAGCCCCGGCATATTCACGGTCATCCCCGCGGTTTTTCTGTTCGGTGGTGCCTTGGCTGCCGAGAAACCTATCCGCTTTGCCGAGGGCCTGACGCTTCTCTTAAAAAATAACGCCAAGATACTCGAAGCAAAGGCCCAAGTGCTGAGTTTCGAAGCGCTACAGACCGAAGCCGCCGCAAGCGATTTGCCGACTTTTTCTCTGCTGACTTACGTGGCGCCGATTTACGAAGTGCGCGGCGACGCAACGCGTTCGACCGATAACTTTTCAAAATGGGGCCCTTTTGTGCACGGCGAGCTGCAGGTGGTTTATCCCGTTTTCAGTTTCGGTCGAGTGAAAGAAGCCAAACGTGCATCGGCGCACGCCGTTGAGGGCGGTCGCCTGCTGCATGAGAGCCAGATCAACCGAACCATTTTTGAGTATAAACAACTCTACATGCAGATTATTCTGCTACAGCGTCTGAAATCGGTGCTCGACGATGCTAACGAAAAAATGAAGACTGTTCTCGCTCGCGCAGAGAAACTGTATAAAAAAGGAACGGGCGAGGTACAGCGCAAAGATCTAACGCGCCTGAAACTTTTTGACCTCGAACTCCAGCGCTTTAACGCCGAGTGGCTCGCGAATAAAAAAACGGCGGGGTTGGCGCTCGGGCATTTTCTCGGTGAAAAGGAATCATTGCTTGTGCTCGAAAGTGATTTCCCAAAAATTGAGCAATCCGCCACTGCTTTAGAAAAACTCATTGCCGAAGCGCACCTGAGCAACCCTGATCTAAAGGCGGTGGCTGAAGGTATGCAGGCGCGCCGCCATCAGGTAGAAATGGAAAAGGGCGGCAATCTGCCCGTGCTCTTTATTGCAGGCCGTGCCGACATGAATTATACGAGTATGCGCGATTATCAGCAGAGCACATACGCTTTTGACCCGTTCAATCGCAATATTTTTGCTGCAGTATTCGGCGCCAAATGGGATCTCGATTTCGGCAATACAAAAGCCAAAGTACAAAAAGCCGAAGCCGAACTCGAGAAAATGCGGGCTAAACAGGCAGAAGCCGAAACGGGTATTCCGCTGAAGATTGCCATGGCGATGTGGGAATACGAAAAACAGAAAGCGCAGATGGAGATCAGCCAGAATAAATATAAAGAAGCAAATAAATGGTCGCTCTCGGAAATGACTGCGTATACGACCGGTACGGGCAGCGCCAAAGATCTGATTGAGGCACTCGGAGCCTTGCTGTTGGTTGAAAAGGAGCTCGCCGAAACCGAATTCAACCTCTGCCTTGCCGCCGCGAAGTTGGCCATGGAAATTGGCGATCAGGGAACTCTTAAGTCATGGCGCGAGTGATCAAAGCGCCCGCGGTGGCGTTGGCCACCATCCTGTTGTTTACCTTACCGCTGTTTTCGAAGAGTAAAGAAGTACTGCTCGGAGAAAAGGCATTTTCGCGCGGCGCGCACGACACGGCAAAAAAGCACTTTGAACAAGCGATTGAAAACGGCGACGAATCGGGGGATCCGCGGTTTTATATTGGTTTGATTCTGGAAGCACGCCGTCAATATGCGGAAAGTATACCTTACTTCCGCGCCGCGGCAGAACGGCCGATGCAGAAAAAATTTCGTAAGGCTGCTTATTGGAAACTGGTTATTCTCTGCCGGCAGGCGAAGCTGTATGGCGAGGCGCTGCGCAACATCGAGCGCCTTGAAGAAATGGGCGAAAAGAGCGAGATTTTTGATAAAATTCGTTTCGAGGCAGAAAATTATCAAGGTCGCCGCGATTATAAAGGCAACGAACACATTCGCAAGGCAGTCGCGCTGGAGAAAGAATATAACGAGCGTATTACCAATGGTGACGCGGCCGAAGATCTCGGCGAATTGATCGAACGCATCATTGCTGAATATAAGCTGGCAATTCAGCAAGATGCCCGTTGGAAAGAGTATCGCTGGAAAATTGCGCGTTACTATGAAAAACTGCGCCGCAACAACGAGGCGCTCGAAGTCTACCGGCAGATATGGGAAGACGGCGGAGACGCAGGGGCTGCCTATAAGCTTGGTTATTTCGCGCGCAAAGCGGGCAGGTACCAAGACGCTCTGACCTATTTTGCGGCCGCGCTGGAAAAAGACATCGAAGATCCCCAAATGAAATTCTACCTGCGCTACAATGCGGCGCAAGCGAATTACGGACTAGCACGGTATCCTGAGGCGTTTACGCATGCCAAGGCGGCGCGGCGGTTGGCGAATGAACTTGAACTGAAGAAAAAAACTCTGCAATCGCTCAAACGGGTTTTTTGTCTGAGTGCCGTCACCAACGGCAAGGACGATGAAGAATATTGCAAGTTCAGTAAAAAAGAAGAGAGCGCGGTGTTTTTGAATCTGCTGGCAATGAAGCGTGGGATAGCCGCGAAAACCTATGATAAGGCAGCAATTCACGCGACGAAAATCTACGAGAAACCCGCGGTCGACGAAGAAGAAAACAGTGCAACTTTACCCGCATACGCGATGTCAGATCTTCCTGTGGCTATCGGCGTGCTGTTTCGTACGGAAAAATACCGAGCAGTGCTCGATTTAACGGAGCGGTTCAGGTCGACGCTCGAAACGAATGCTGATTACTATGGCTGGCGGGCTGTCTCGCGGTTTGCGCTCAAAGAATACGGTTCGGCGGTCGTCGAATTCGAAAAGCTCAAAAAACCCACACCTTCGCAGATGAATTTGCACTTGATAGCGCTCGCTCACATGGGAGACTTTGGCTCAGTCAAAAGCAAAGCCGCAGTTTATCTGAAGAATGCAAAGGCGAAAGACAAGCTGGTTGCCAATTTCCGTAAACTTAAAGTCTATGAGCCGTTGCGGCGCGAGAAAGATTTCGAAAGCTGGCTGCGTTCATTGACAAATCAGAATGCCACTGCGAAGCCTGAAATTCAGGAATAAAAAAATCATACAAGCGGGTATTTACCCTGTTTGCTATCTTTCACGTAACGCGGTAGCATATATGGCGGTACCGTCAGCGCAAGCTGGCGGTAGATAGAACGGCCCGCTTCTTCACCCACCTCAAAATGAGCCGCGCCAGTGACGCGATCGAGCTGGTGCAGATAATAAGGTTGAACACCGCAATCGAGTAAAGTTGTGCAAAGCGCTGAAAGAATTTCAGCAGAATCGTTTACTCCTCTCAGTAGAACGGTCTGCGCATACAGCGGAACTCCGAGTTTACGCAAACCGGCGATGGCGTTGTGGGCGGCGTCGCTGATTTCGGCTGCGGTGTTGACATGAAGCACGAAAGCAATATTCTTTTGCGGATGCTCTTGGCGCAGAACCTCGAGTCCGTTCAACAAGCCATCACTGATTAGGCGGGGGTTGGCTGTCACCGCGCGCGTATGAAAGCGCATGAAATGAATCGTCGGTAACTGCAGAAAAAATTTTGCTCGCGACAACAAATCAGCCTGCGGCAACATTAGTGGATCACCGCCCGAGAATATGACCTCGCCGATTTCGGGTCTCTGTGATAAATAATCGGCAATTAGAGGGAGATCCGTTGCCTTATGCCCTCGCGAAAGCAGCGTCTTTCGTTTGCGGGTGCAGTATCGGCAATACACCGGGCATTCGTCCGTGGTGAGATACAAAATTTTCGATGCATATTTCCGCACTACATCAGGAAATGGATGAATGTCGCTGTCTTCTTCGTGCAGAGGGTCATCCGAATAACCGGGAACTTCGCCGAGTTCACGGGCATCGGGTTCGAACTGTAATAACAGTCGTCGGGCTTCTTCGCCGGGGAGTTCAGCAATCAGTTTTCGGATATGCGGCGAAATGCGGGTGCGAAAACGAGCATTGAGTTCAGCCTCGGTCGACGGATCACCTTGCCGCATCAGAAAAACAACCGCGGCCTGAAGAGTTTCGCCACAATTTGTGCGCGCTCGAATGCCCCATGTACGCGTGAATCAGCCGTGTTCTGTGCATTGTCATTGAGGCAGAAGAAGTGGTTGGGCCGCACCTCAACTTCAGCCATGGTATAACCTCGGTCTTCAGGTATCTCAAGCAGCGAATTGAGTTCGCGAGTGGTTTTGCCATTGATAATCAATTGGCCTGCTTGGACGAGAACTTTGTCGCCGTCGAGCGCAACGATTCTACATAGATATTGTACCGGTGCATTTTTGGCCTGCACGAGTACTATGTCGCCTGCGCCGACGGTAGTCAGTTTTGGATAGATGAAATAGCGTTTATCTCCAGACTGGATTTCCGGAGCCATACTGTCGCCGTTGATTTTCAGCGGATAAAAAAACAGCTGGCGAAAAATTAATTGGAGCACGAATGCCGCACACAAAACCAGAACGACGGCGAGGAAAAAACGGCGGAATCTCTGGTTACTATGTTTACCCGAAGCCCGGTAGTATTCGGCTTTGCGAATCACAAACGGGAAAGGCGAAAAGCCGTCGGCAGCGTCAAACCTTAAGCAATTAGCAATGGCAGGCAGCATTTCACTCAATCTCGGTGGCGGCGCGGCGCGTGGCTTTGCACATATTGGTGCTATACGCGCGCTCAAAGAGCATGACATCCGCTTTGATCATTTGATTGGCATTTCAATGGGGGCGATCTGCGGCGGGGTTTACGCCGTTATGCCTGATGTGGATTTTCTCGAGAAACGCCTCAAACAACTTATCAATTTTGAACCATTCCGCGATTCGGTGGTTGGTAGCTGGACCTCGAGTCAGCAAGAAACCCCGCGCAGTTTTGTCCGGCGGGCGCAGAAAATAGTTTCCAGCACGAATATTCTCCGACGCATCTTTACCGCGACGGGTGTGCTGACTGCGGCCGAGGTGCATGGCGTGCTGCATCCCTTTATTGCCGACGTCGCGATGAGTTCGGCAGAAATACCCTTTGCCACTGCTGCCGTGAATATCCGCAACGGCGAGTTGCGGGTCTTTCGCGGGGCTGATCGCCTGCGGCCCGCCGTATGTGCTTCCGCGTCGATGCCGTTGATTTTCCCTCCTGAAAAAATCGGCTCGGAGTGGTATGTCGATGGCGGTGTACTCGATAAGTTGGGGGTCGAAACGGCCGCTCGTGTCGGTGCCGAGCGTGTTGTGGTATTTGATGTTTCCGACGAAAAATTGCCCGACTCGCTGCCGAAAAGCGGGTTCGATGTGATGCTGAAGACCGAAGAGATCGCCTCTGAACACCGGCGCAACGTGCAGCTCGAGCGGGCAAGCCTCGTGATTAAGCCGATCAAAGGAAATTTCCATTGGGCCGATTATTCCGCGGCGGATGACTTTATGCAAATGGGTTACGAAGCGGCCAACGCGCATATGCACGATATTCGCGGCGTCGCCAACAACCGCAGACTGTTCGGTCTTTTCCGTCGTTGAGTAGCCGCAAAATCTCTTGTCCCGGCGTTTCGCTCATATATCGAGCCTAATGCTTTCGTTGTTCAAGAAAAAAGAAAAACCAACGTTTCAGGCCGTGATACAGAGTATGGGCAAGACCGTTACGGTTAAGCACCGGCAGACGCTGCTCGAAGCCGCTCTCGAAGCCGGATTAGATTATCCTTTTAGTTGCGGTGCCGGTAGCTGCACGACCTGCAAGACCAAACTGATTCAGGGACAATACAAAGACCTTTCCGATATGTCCTTGGTGCTGACCGAAGACGATTTGAAAAAGGGATATATCCTCGCCTGCCAGGCAATTCCCAAGTCAGACATGGTGGTGACGCTCGAGCCCGATGAATCGAAAGAATACTCAGGGCAGGTGAGTGGCTACCGCAAACTGACGCATGACATTATTGAAGTTAAAATCCGCCTGGGCGAAAAGATGCGCTACACCGCCGGGCAATATGCTGATCTCGCCGTAGGGCCGATCAAGGGTTCGCGTTCTTATTCGTTTGCTTCGGCCCCCGGTGCAGGCGGCGGCAGTCTCGATGTTGTGTTTCATCTGCGACTCGTGCCCAACGGTGAAATGACAACCTGGTTTCATGAACAAGACAGAACTGGTGAAAAAGTGAAGTTGCGCGGTCCGCGCGGCAGCTTTGGCTGGCGCGAAGAGAAAAGCACCTGGTTGTGCATCGCCGGCGGCAGTGGTATGGCACCGATTAAGGCAATGCTTGAAGACGCGGCGCAGAAGAAGGCCAGCAAGCGCATCATCTACCTTTTTGGCGCGCGCACGCAAAAAGATCTCTATGCGCTCGATGACATGAAAAAGTTTGCAGACCAATTGGGCAATTTTGAGTTTATTCCCGTGTTGTCTCACGAAGAGGCGGGGTCTGATTGGAAAGGTGCGCGTGGACTCGTCACCGAAATGATTCCAGCCCAGAAAATCAATTTTTCTGACACGGCGGCGTTTCTCTGCGGACCCCCGCCGATGATCGACGCGGCAATCGCAGAACTGCAGAAGAATGGCGTCGGTAAAACAGATATCTTCTTTGATAAGTTTACCGACAGAAGTCACCTGCAAAAATAATCTTCAGAGCGCGTTGCAAGTGCGCGCCCGAAGGTTTTGGGACGCGCTCTCAGTTATTTGATTCGGTGCGCAACTCGTCGCGCAGTCGCGCGGCTTCTTCATAGTTTTCGCGACCGAGAGCAGCTTTGAGCATTTGCTGCAGAACTTCGGTGCGTGAATAGAATTTTACTTTTTCGAGCGTGGTTTCTTTAGATTCTTTCGGCGCTTTCTTTTTTTCGCCGAATTCTTCGAGTATTGCTTCAAAAAATTCTTCGCGCTCGTCTGCGGTGAGTATTTCGTCAACATTGCTATCTGTTCCCGTACGCAACGCGTCTGCATCGGCTTCGCTCAGCGTCGTGGCGTCGATGCCGGTGCGATCGTAAACGTGCTCTGCGACATAGATCGGCGAGCGGAAGCGCACCGCAAGCGCCATAGCGTCAGAGGGGCGCGCATCGAGTTCGAGTTGCCCACCGGGAAAAGCCGTACCGTTGAGGTATACCCGTGCAAAAAAAGTACCCCCGTGGAAATCGTTGATGAATACCTTGCTGAGTTTTGCTCCCGTGGCTTCGATGATCGAACGCAGCAGATCTGCACCGACGGGGCGTTCCGTCTTTTCATTCTGCAGAATCGTGGAAATCGCGTATGCCTCTGACGGCCCGATAAAGATAGGAATAATTTTTTCTTTATGTTCAGGTTTCACCACGACCGCAAACCCCATAGGGGTTACGGCAATCTCACGTATGGTGGCGGGCAGCATATTTTAAACCCTGATTTAATTTGTTTTCTGTAAAGCTATTTTTGGTTTTCGGCCGGCTTTTTAATTGTCAGGGTGTTGAAATTTCACAGGCACACGTATGCAGCAATTTGCCGTAATTGGCGGCGGAATTTCGGGTCTCTCTCACGCCTATTATATCGCCAGAAAATTTCCCGAGGCTAAAATCACGGTTTTCGAACCGGGTTCGCCGGGGGGTAACATAGCCACGGAAATCCATGATGGCGTACTGCTCGAACCCGGCCCTGATTCATACCTCGACCGCACGGGGCTGTTTAACTCGATGGTGGCCGAATTAGGGCTAAAAGATAAATTGCTGTTCGAAGATAAGCGTAGCGCAAAGCGTTATGTACTCAAAGACGGTTACCTTGTTTCGGCACCTAAATCCCCATTAGGATTAATCACGACATCACTGTTGTTCTTTCCGGAGAAAATACGCATTTTTCTGGCCATGGGGAAAAAGTTCTCGCTGTGGCCGACGATTACTCTGTTCGATGCGGCGCGCAATATTCTGGGTTTTAGTGCAGCGGAATACCTTGCTTCGCCGTTTGCGCGCGGGGTCTATGGCAGCGAGGCAGAAGATCTCGAATTCTCTTCGATGTTTCCTGACCTGTTTCGGAAGATTACCGAATCGCCAAAACTCAAAGTTGCCCTCAAACAATATGCGCGTGAGAAGCGTGAGTTTTGGCAGGCAGAGCTAGGCGATGTAACCTTCGAAAAGGGCATTTATAGCTTCGAAGGTGGCCTGATTACCTGGGTAAACGCGCTGCGCGAGTCGCTCAAGGCGCGTGGTATAGAAATTGTGTGCGATAAAATCGCCCGCATCGGGCGCGATAATGATGGGCGGATTATCCTCAGTTCCAAAGCAAAGTCCTATCCGGCGGTTGATCGCGTGGTATTTACCTCTGGTACGGCTGACCTGAGTTATGTATTCCGTGAATTTGACAAAGAGCTGTCACGCAAGGTGGCAGAGCTCGTCTATTCACCGATTAACGTTGTATACAGCTGTTGGAACAAGAAAGAATTTTCGGCAGCGGGTTATGGTTTTCTGGCACCGCGTAAAGAACGCGCGCCAATCTTGGGCACAATCTTCGCCTCGAACGTGTTCAAAGGCCGTGCGGCAGATGACAGGTTTTTGACCAAGACGATGATTTCCGGAGACAGCGAGCTGTTCAAAGATGCAGAACTCGGTTCACTGACAGAAGAATCTCTGGCGCGGATTTTTAAAGTGCGTGCTAAGCCGTTGTGGAACAAGGTTTACCGCCATAGCCCGGGTATACCGCGTTATGCACCGGGTTACGGTGAGTGGAAGCGCGAGATACAGGCGATGGTGCAGAAGCACGAAGGTGTCCATTTTGCCGGCTGGGCATTTTCCGGAATCGGTCTTGCCGACCAGCTTGAGTCTGCGTATATGTACGCAAAGACGCTTAAGGCATGAACGGGCTTGCAACTAAACGAATTCCTTGGAGTTTTGACGAAAAGGTAGAACTGCTATCGTACCGTAACGTACATACCGTATGTGAAGAGTCACGCTGCCCGAACCGGCATGAATGCTCTTCGATTGGTGTGGCGACGTTTCTTATCGGTGGGCGCGATTGCACGCGGTCGTGCAAATTCTGCCACATTGCCACCGCAAAACCCGTATCGCTTGCTTCGATCGCAGAAAAAGAACGCCGCGATATTCTTGAAGCCGCGAAAGCAGGTAAATACGAATATTTGGTGATTACCTCTGTGGCACGCGACGATGACGAAGAAGGCCTTGCGCGTCATTTCGCCGCGATTACGCATGATCTAACCTCTATGGGGGTTGTTGTCGAATTATTGATTCCTGATTTTCATAATAATTCTGCATTGTTGTCGCTCATCGCCGAGAGTGGCCCCGCCGTCATTGCGCATAACATGGAGACTGTGCAGAGGCTGTCGCCCTCGATAAGGCCTCAGGCGAAATATGATCGATCGCTTTCTCTGTTCCGTTATTTGGCTGAAGCGCATCCGCATATCATTCGAAAGAGCGCCTTTATGACAGGGCTCGGCGAAACATTTGAAGAAATAGTCACCCTGTTGAACGACATGAAATCCGCCGGAATTGACATCGTCTCAGCCGGTCAATACCTGCAACCCTCGCAGGATCAAGCGAGCGTGATGAAGGTCTATAGTGACGAAGAGTTCAGGAGTATCGAACAAATGATTGTCGAGCGGGGTTTTTTGGCGCACGAAGTAGGTCCGTTCGTGCGCTCGAGTTATATGGCGCGCGAGACTCTATCAAAACTCAACCGTGAAAGACTTCAGCGACAAAAAAACACCGGCAGATAATTTATGAGCACGCAGGGGCTTTATCGCGATTTCCACAAAATAGACCTGTCGCACCTCAGCGAGCTGGTCAAAAGTGGTGGCATTGAAAGCGCCGTCGCAGAGTCTTTGCTCGCCTACTGGAAAAAAAGGCTCGATGACAAAAGCGATGCCATTTACTCCCGCTACATTGAGTACTATCTGTTTTTTGAATCCTTACGCGCACTGTTTCTTGCGGTGTTCATTTTCGACATGAAAACCGGCGTATCAGGGCACAGTTATGGCATTTATCCTGCACTGGGCCCTGCGATACACACGGCGATTTCAGGCTCTTTGCACGGTGATACTGGCGTGGTGGATTTCGAGCTGAATGGCAGGCACTATGCCTTGCATTATCTACGCAGTGGTTTTCACGAGCACGAATACGCAATCGCAGCATTGGGATTAAAAAACCAACATATAGCCGAGAATCTGAAAAGGCTGAAGTATGTATTTGAGCGCTTTTATCTACCTTCCAGTTTTTCCCGCGATGCTCGTGTGGGCCTGCTGTTTACCGAAACGGCCAATCTGATTTCCGAGATGATTAATCCTGCTTTGGCGCGTAAAGAACCAGTGACTTTTACCTATATGTATTTTGAATCGCTGACAAAGTATGTCGGTCTTGCGGGAGAAAATTTTGCGCGTGGTTTGCTTGAAGAATTACAGGCCGATGTGCACCGGATACTCAAAGATACCGACCGCAGCCTGATTCTTTCAACGCGCGAAATATTGATTGTTTCACTCAACTGCGAAGAAGAAATTCTGCGTAAGCGGTTCCACGGAGCTTACTTTCACGCAAAAAGTCTGCTGCTTGCGTTCCAAACCAATTTCCATACGGTGCGCGAACCGGTAGTCGATATGCACGCCTTGTGGGATTCCATCACCAACAACATCGCGTATAAACGGAAGATCAGTTAGTCTTCTTTTACCTGCAGAACACGTAGGTAACGCTCGATATAGGGTAAATCGTAGGCAAGAGCACCGGGTTTTGCGTTGTAAATTAGCAGATAAAGAATTGTGTTACCTGACCGAGTGATATAGACAATGCCTTTTCCCGGCTTTTTTAGGAATTCGTATTGCAGCCAACGTAACGCTCCGTCGAGCCGGTCGGTTTTTTTTAATGCGCCTGCCGGTAATTTGAAACCACGTTCGATGCGGGCAAGTTGCTGTGCGATAGAATAATCGGCGCCGCGGTTCACGGCATGCAGTGCAACCATCGCATTGCTGCGTGATTGAAAACTCATCAGCGCGCCAAAACGCGGCGGATTGTCTTCTTTGAACTGGTCGCCCGGTAGGCGACCTTCAAGCGTCAGCGCAGCCGGCGCCCGCGTGAGCAGCAGGGTAATGCAACACAGCTTACTGAGCGTCTGCAAAGCTGAACGATCCACCGAGTTTGAGTGTCTTGCCGTTCGGTCTGGCAAACATGCTGATGCTGCTGCCTTTGAGCGAAGGCAGTGATTTGAACAGCGCGTCGCGGAATTCGTTGAAATGGCCAGGAGAGTATACTGCGTCAAACTGCTTAAGCGCGGCTTCAGAGTTTCGCACTATCTGATAAGGGCGAATGTTTAGCGCGAATGCATTTGCTGCGTTAATCTCCAGTTCCTTTTCAGGATATTTCTTTTCGGGTAAAAAAGTCTGCCAGACGAAACGTTCGCGGTTTGCACTAAGGTGCGGAGAGAACACGTCATATTTGCGGCTGGCATAACTATATGCATAGGGGTAGCGAATTTGCAGCGCATCGCCCTGCGTTTCGAGTTTATGATTCTTGGTTTTGAAGGCCTGGCTGAGAAATTCTAACGATTTCTGGTCACTCGATGGGCCGGCGTAAATGAGCTGCGGAATCATGTATCCGTAGTCGGTGACAAAGCTGTGTAGAGCAATCAAGTGAGCACTTTTGTGCGCGCTCTTACGGTAATAGATCATCGCAGGATAATCGGCGATTTTTATGCGTTCATTGGTACCTGTAGCGGGCGTGAAGGCCTGTGCGGCTGTGCATTCGCCTTCAATATGGAGGCTATTGGCCTCAGGAGTGAGCGAGAGAGTGCAGCGCTGCAGATTTTCCACAGAGAAGGCCTCGCCAATCAGGGCACGAACCAGACTGCGTTTGGCGCTGCGGTCAGGGGTTGTCCACAGATCGAGCCCGATCGAACTTTTGCCGCGCAAAATTGGGTCGAGCGCTGAATCGCTGACTTTTGGTTTTTTCAAATAGTCGATTTGTGCGGCGAGATCATCTTTGTGTGAGGCTATCACTAACCAGTCATCAACTTTAGCCGCATGCGCGTCACTTAACAACAGCGTCGCAAGTTTGCCTTTGTTATTGAGTTGCACAACGAGTACAAAACCGCGCGAGTTAGAACGATAGAAAACCGGTCCATCGCTCAGTAAAGAATAGAGATTCCATTGCCACGAGCGCGGCGCCAGAGATATCAATTTATGCAGGTGGGCCGCACCGCGCAACGGAGCCGAACGCAAAAAATGCAGGCCGAGGGGCGAGTCAGTAAAGGCGCGCATCTGGTCACCGGAACGCAGGCGCTTGAGAAAAGTATTCACATCAGGCAGTACGGCAATAACGGAATAGGGTTTGCTGGCATCTAGCACATCAGAGATCCGCTGAACCGGTAGAGCGTCTTTGCGGGTACTTACAACGAACGAAATCACCGTAATGCACAGCGCGGCGGCGCCGATGCCGAAGCGTCGGGCGGCGCGCCGGCGATCATTGCGGGAGGTCATGATTTGCTGAGTTCGCGTATGCGCGCTTCGAGGTTATTGAGCAGATACTGATTTTCGAGATTTTGCCGGAACTTGGCGATCAAGCCCTTGATGTCGTC
>JAEUSA010000422.1 GCA_016788945.1 Leptospiraceae bacterium | reverse complement strand
GCGCGCTCTCGGTCGCCGTATATAACCACTACATACGTTTGCAATACGAAAAGGAGCAAGCCACCAAACAGGTTTGAAAATTTCTACGATAACATAACTCCGCCTATCAAAGTGGGGTAGAGATCGATTAGTCGAATATTCTGCTCATCGGGCCGACCGGATCAGGGAAGACATTTCTGGCGCAGACACTTGCGCGCATTTTGCAGGTGCCCTGTGCTCTGGTCGACGCTACGGCGCTGACCGAAGCCGGTTACGTCGGTGAAGACGTCGAAAATATTCTTTTGCGGTTATACCAGAATTCTGACGCCAATGTCGAAAAAGCGCAGACCGGAATCATCTATATTGACGAAATCGATAAAATTGCGCGCAAATCGGACAACCCTTCAATCACGCGCGATGTTTCAGGCGAAGGCGTGCAACAGGCACTACTGAAAATCATCGAAGGCACCGTAGCGAGTGTACCCCCTGTCGGTGGGCGCAAACATCCGCACCAAGATTTTATCCAGATGGATACGCGCAACATTCTGTTCATCTGCGGCGGTGCGTTCGAGGGTCTCGACAAAATCATCAGCCGCCGCGTGGAAAAGTCGTCGCTGGGTTTCGACTACAAGGCGCCCAAACGTAAAGATCAGGCGGCAGAATATTTGCGGCAGGTGACTCCCGATGACCTGATGAAATACGGTCTGATTCCCGAATTTATCGGTCGCCTACCGATCATACGCTCGCTCGATAATCTCGACGAGACCACGATGGTCAAAATTCTCACCGAACCGCGCAATGCACTGATCAAACAATACAAGAAGATCTTCGAGCTTGAAGGTATCAAGCTCACCTTCGATGATGGTGCTATTCAGGCGATCGCCAATAAGGCATTAAAGCGCGAAACAGGCGCACGCGGCTTACGCGCCATTCTTGAAGACGCCATGATGGATCTCATGTTCGAGATACCGACGATGATCGGTGTCGATGAGGTTATCATCACGCGCGAAATGATCGAGGCGGGTGAAAAAGCACGCGTCATTACGCGCGCCGAAACCGATAAAGAACGTACGAAGAAGGCGAAACCCGCAGAAGAGACTTACGATATTCCCCCGGAGAAAATGGCCTGATGGTAGATACCGCTGCAATCCGTTACCCGCTGCTGCCGCTGCGGGACATGGTGATTTACCCTGGCAGCGTGACGTCGATATTTGTCGGGCGCGAAAAATCCATGGAGGCCACCCGTCGTGCCATGGACGCCGATCGCAGAATCATTCTCGCGACTCAGCGCAACGCAGAGATTACCATACCGGGCCTCAGCGACCTGTATGAAACCGGAGTCGCCGGCGAAATTCTGCAACTGCTGAAGATGCCCGATAACACTTACAAGATTCTGATCGAAGGCCTTTACCGCGTCCGCATTCTCGACATCGACAACAATGACGAAAAATGCCAAGAAGGTATTGCGGTGGCCGCAACCTCGCTACAGCCGGCCGGTGAGAAAGAACAGCATTTATACCAGAAATCGATCGGTAAACTGATCGATGCCTTTGAGCGCCTCAACGAGCAGCAGACTTTTCTGCCGGCAGAGAATTGGCGCGAACTCAAGGTGAAAAACGATCCCGAGCGTATGATCCACGCGATTGCCGAGTGTCTGCGTATTCCGTTCATCGAACAGCAAGATATTCTCGGTACCGATAACCTTTGGGAGCGCGCTGAAAAAGTAAAAGCGGCGATGGAGAATCAGCTTGAGCTGTCACGGCTTGAAGGGCAGATTCACGACAAAGTACGCGCGCAGCTCGACAAGATGCAACGCCAGTATTATCTGCAAGAGCAGATCAAGGCGATTCGCGAAGAGATGGGTGATACCGAACCCGATGAGTTTGAATCGCTGCGCAAGCGCGCAAAAGCGAAAACCTGGTCTGACGAAATACGCCAGCGCTGCGAATCTGAAATTCGCAAACTTGAAAAAATGCCCCCGATGTCTGCTGAATCGGGTGTGATCCGCAATTACCTCGACTGGCTACTCGATCTGCCATTCAGCGAGGTGACCACCGATAATGCCGACATCAAAAAGGCCGAGCAGATTCTCGAAGAAAGCCATTATGGCCTCGAAAAAATCAAAGACCGTATATTAGAATTCATCGCGGTGAAACAGCTGTCGAGTGAAATGCGCGGGCCGATTCTCTGTCTCGTCGGGCCGCCCGGCGTCGGCAAAACCAGCCTCGCCAAATCACTCGCTGATAGCCTCGGCCGCAAGTTTGTACGCATTGCGCTCGGCGGTGTGCGCGATGAAGCCGAAATTCGTGGGCATCGGCGAACCTACATTGGTTCTATGCCGGGCCGCATTATCGGTGCGCTAAAAAAGGTCAGGGTCAAGAACCCGGTTATTCTGCTCGATGAGATCGACAAAATTTCGTCAGATTTCCGCGGAAACCCGGCGGCTGCACTGCTGGAAGTGCTTGATCCTGAGCAGAACAAAGAATTTAGCGATCATTATCTCGATATACCGTTTGATCTCTCACAGGCTTTGTTCGTTGCGACGGCAAACGTTACGCATTCGATACCCGAAGCATTACTCGATCGTCTCGAAATCATTCAGCTATCGGGTTATACCGAAATGGAGAAAATTCAGATTGCGAACAAGTATCTGATTCCGCGGCAAATTGAAGAAAACGGCATCAAAGGTGTCGAATTGCAGTACACTAATAAATCCCTCGCCTACATTCTGCGGCATTATACCAAAGAAGCAGGTGTGCGCCAATTCGAACGTGAACTCGCGCAGATTGGTCGCAAAATTGCCCGTGAGGTAGTGGAAAAAACAGGCGATACACAATCGTACGTTCTTGACCGGCAGTCGATTATGCGCTATCTGGGGCCGGCAAAATATCTCTACACGCGCAAAGAAACGGAAAATCCTGTGGGTAAGGTCAGCGGTCTTGCGTGGACATCCACCGGTGGCGATATTCTCAACATCGAAGTGGCTCTTGCGCACGGCAAGGGTAACCTTTCGCTTACGGGTAATCTGGGCGATGTGATGAAAGAATCGGCCAACACCGCACTGGGGTTTGTACGCTCGCAGGCGCACTTTCTGGGCCTCAGCGCAGATTTTTTCGAAAAGAACGATATTTTCATTCATGTGCCCGAGGGGGCGATCCCCAAAGATGGCCCGTCGGCGGGTATCACGCTGGTGACCGCAATCATTTCTGCGTTGACGCAGCGCGGTGTCTTGAGCCATATTGCAATGACCGGCGAAGTCACATTACGGGGTCATGTCTTGGCTATCGGCGGCCTCAAGGAAAAAGTCTTAGCGGCTTTCCGTGGTGGTATCACGCACGTGATTTGCCCGAAAGATAACCAAAAAGACTTTGAAGAGATTCCGCAGAGCATACGCCAGCAAATGCAGTTTCATTTTGTCTCGCATGTGCGTGAAGTCATTCCGCTGGCATTGGTGCAGGGGCATTCGGTTTTTCAGGACAAAGCGGGGCTGGCGTTCTACGCGACGCACCTTACCGGTTCGACCACACAGCCGATGTAGTTCTCAGCCGAAAAAAGCGGCGATTTTTGCTTCGAGGTCTTTCTTCAACGTTTCACTGCAGAACGCGCCGTTGATGGCATTCGCCAAAAGCCTCTGGCAGGCAGCCGCATCAAACTGGTATTCGTCTATGGCTTTCTGCCACTCATAGGTCAGATCAATACCCGAAACCGTCGGGTCATCGGTATTGATGGTTACGGGTACACCCGCGCGCATCAAACGCAGGAAAGGATGTTGCTGGTAATCGGGCGCATTTCCGGTTTGTAGATTGCTCGTCAGGCACACT
>JAEUSA010000420.1 GCA_016788945.1 Leptospiraceae bacterium | reverse complement strand
CCGGTAAACCTTATTATTATGGGCTGGGTGACGACCGGCATGGCGAAAGTTTTGGGTGTTTTCTTTGACTATCCGCAATGGCTGACCTTGGGCGTTCTTTATGCATTTACCGTGCTCTATATTGTGCTCTCAGGGCTCTGGGGCGTGGTCGTCACCGACGCCCTGCAGTTTATCATCGCGATTACCGGTTGTGTGGTGCTCGCGGTATTTTCTGTCGGCCATGCCGGCGGTCTTGAGGCATTGTGGATCAAGGCCGAAGCGATGTTGCCCGCCGGTCATACGCAGATTTATCCGTGGTATTTCTCGGGGCCTGTGTACGTCGTTACGGTTTGGCTCGGTGTGCAATGGTGGGCATCATGGTATCCGGGTTTTGAGCCGGGTGGGGGAGGCTATGTTGCACAGCGCCTGCTCTCAACGAAAAATGAAAACCATGCTGTAGGCGCCGCATTGCTCTTTAACGTGCTGCATTTTGTCGTCCGGCCGTGGCCATGGATTATTACCGCGCTCGCCGCGGCCGTGGCACTGCCTTCGGTCGCAGATAAAGAACTGCTCTACCCTCAGGCGATTCTATCTTGGTTACCGGCGGGTGCGAAGGGACTGCTTATTGCGGCGTTTCTCGCGGCGTTCATGTCGACGATTGCGACTCACCTCAATTGGGGTGCCGCCTATATTCTGAATGATGTACTACCGGGCACGAGGTTTGCTCCTGCCAGCGCAGCGCGCGAAATTGCTGTTTCCCGTGCGATGATTGTGCTGATGGCGCTCGGGGCGATCGGTGTTTCGTTTCTCATGACATCGGTGAGTTCAGGCTGGGCGCTCATTTTGATGCTGTCGGCCGGCACCGGACCGGTTTTTCTTGTGCGCTGGTACTGGCGTAGAGTGAACGCTGCGAGCGAAATCAGCGCCATGGTGGCATCGCTGGTGTGCTCTCTCATTCTCACGCAATGGAAGTTACCACAGGAAATCCGCCTTTGCCTCGTCGCCGCCCTGACAACAATCGTCTGGGTTGTCGTCACATTGCTCACAGCACCGGCAAGCAATGAAAAAATCGCCGCGTTTGAAGCCCGCGTCAAGCCGGGTCATTGGAAGATGCGCGAAATGTTTGTGTTCGCCGGCGGGGTGGTGCTTGTCTATTCGGCGTTTTTCGCGATTGGCGAGATATTGCGAGCGCGGTACGCGGCGGCGGGCATTAATGCCGCGATTGCCGCATTCTCCGGCATATGCGTGGCGTGGTTGCTCAGCCGGCGTAGCGCAGTCAATTGAGCATGATACTCTTATGCGTCCGCGCGAAGTGACGGTAGATACCGCCTTTTTCGAGCAGGCACTTGCGCCATAATTCTTCGCCATCGGCGTCGAAGACCATGTCGGCGCGGGCCTCAAGCAGTACCCAGCTGTTCGTACTCATTTCATATTCGAGCTGGCCGGTAGCCCAGCCGGCATAACCGGCAAAACGGCGGTATGGCACCTTGTCGCCGGCGAGTTCGTGCAACAGATCATCCGAGCTCTCGAAATAGACGCCATCGACGACGGCTTCATCACTCGCCAGTTCTGCAGCGCTGTGCAAAATCGAGCGGTGATCGGGGTCGACGGGGCCGCCTTTGTGTAGCGGGTGCTTACGGTGCTGGTCACCGGGCAGCGGGTGGTTGAGAACAAGCCCCAGCGCGCCGCGCTGATCATGATCGACGATCAGCACGACGCTGCGGTTGAAATGGCCGTCGAGAATAGCCGAACTGGCAATCAGTAATTTCCCCCGCAGGTTCATTTGCTCGTCCATGGTTCAAGGATGAATCTGGGGCTGCGCTGACAAGGATGTCGTGGATTAAATCTATTCGTGAGACCACGCCTTGCGTCGTCTCACGAATAAAACTAACCGTGAATCGATTTCAACTGCTCTACCAGTGACAGCTGGATATACTGATTCAACGCCCGTGTATCGGCGGCGTCATTGCTATATTTGCGCACGATCTGCGTGGCGGCATTGCTGACCTCATTACTCAGAAAACTTTGTGTGATCTCCGGCAGTTTGCGTGTCATCGAATACAGGCGTTTGGCACGCTGCGAGACGTCCGAATCTACACGTTCTTCGAGTTGTCGGCGCGCGTCACCGAGTTTGATATTCCACAGGTCGGCGTACTTGCGGATCATTTCCATCGCGTTCTTTTCACCGATCAACCGGGTTTCTACCATGTGCAGCGCGCGGTGCCAGTCGGTGTCGCGGCTCACCACCGCACGCGGTGCGGGTTCATCCGCCGGTTCATTGGCTGTCTGCACAGGCGCTTTGATAAGACCGAAGAGACCGGCCAACCAGCGCAGAAACGGGTAACGGTACAGAAACGGCAATTCGGCGCGTACGTGCGCGTAAATCTCCCGTCGGTTGAGTTCAAGCAGCGCATGCACGGGTTTGAATATCACCTTGTTCGAAATAAAGAAGTAGAGGTCTTGCAAATTATGGCTCACCGGGTGCCGGCTGACGACATGGAATGCATTGATGATGGCCTGCGGGTTCTGCAGCAGCGTGACGAATACAGGTTCATGTGCTTTGACATATTTATCGACGTCTTCCGCGAAAAATTCGTCGAATTCCATGGCTGAACGGCTTTCGTTCTTCAGCATCAATGCGTACCACATCTTGCGGAAACGGGCGAGTAACTCTGCGCGCACGCGTTTGCGTTCCGATTCGAAAAATATGAGTATTGCCTCGCGATGAATATAGAAGTCTTCGTCGTTCATTCTGAATTTGAGCAGGGTCGGTAACAGATCACGCTCATCACTCTGGAATACGGAGAATTCGGCGAGCATACTCTGCACAACCTGCTCGATTTCGGTGGGGCTCAGAATTGAGGCCATGATCTCGAGCCCCGAAGCGCCTTTCACCACTTTCTGAATGATGTTTTCGCGATTGAGTAATGCCGGAAAGTCGGCCATCATATTCAACAGCTTCAACGCATTATCGCGCAGTTTTTCCTGATTGTTTTTTTCCGATTCAAGCCACGCTTCATAGCCCTTGAAGCTCTCAATGATGCGTGCCGCCTGAATCAGCGTCGGCATACCTTTTTTGTCTTTGTCGATAACGAAATAGGCAGCGAGGCGATTGGCAAGGTTAACGAAGTAGAGCGGAATTTCGACTTCATTGTGGGAAAGAATACGGATGATGCGGTCGACGCTCGAAGTTTTCTGCGGCATGATGCTCTGCATGTCTTTTACCAGATCTTCGCCGAGTCGGTTTTGCGCCGAAGCCATAATGATATTTTTCAGTTTCAGCAGGCAGACCTCGAGCATCATGTCGAGACAACCCGCCGTCACGCATACAGCCTGCAGAACGTCCGGTACGCGTAGCATGATGATGCGCTTCTCTTCTTTTAATCGGTGGTTGGTGCCGTTGCTGATTTCCTGCGCGGCGATTTCGACGTGGTTTGACGGTAGCAGATATTTGCGCACCATGTCTTCGTCGGGAAAAGGAAGCGAGATGTTCGACATCATCTGGGTATAATAGTCTTCGATAAACGACGCAGCCGGGTCGGTCAGCCGTACGCGCAGTACTTCTCCGCCTTCAACCTCCATTTCGAGGCATTTCTTATCGCGCAGGCTGAAAGCAGTCTGCGATATCATCCTGCGCACATTGGGCAGGGTTTTGAATTTCAGAAGATTTTCCGTCTGCCCGCGCGACAGCAGAAAATCGGTAACGCGCGCCGCTGAAAATTGTGTGGTGTCATTCTCTTGAGCGAACTGTGCGTATGACTCAAGCACCAGCTGCTCGTCATCACTGAACGACAAATTGCGCGCGAAATCCTTAAATTGCGGCGCATCGAGGTCGATATAAAACGGCTTCAAATCAGAAGGCACTGTTTTTATTTTCGACAGATTTTCAGCGGATTTGTAGAGCAGTTAAAGGAAGAAACGCGTGTCGATGGCGTAAACGCCGGGTTTGGCAAAATCGGCCAGGTTTGCGAGGCTTTTCAGGCCCAGCGGCAGCATATTACGCCCGAAAAGAGATTCTTTGACTGACGGCAATATTTCGACCTGTAAGGTTTCATTCTCGGCCAGATTCAGCTGCTTGCGGATCGCTAACAGCGCAGCACAAATGCCTCCTTCGGCATCGGTAAGCCCGAGTTTTTGCGCTGCCGCCCCTGAAAAGACGCGGCCCGATGCGTGCGGCTTCACCTTCGCCACTTGTGTATTGCGGCCGGTGGCGATGTCGCGCAGAAATTGTTCATAAATCTCTGCCATATTGCGCTGCAAAGCGCGCTTCTGCGCAGGGGCAAAGTCGGCAAAAGGCGAGAAGGCGGGGGGAGCATTTTTTTTCGGGGCGCGGTCGAGTGAGACGCCCCATTTGGTCAGCAACGGGGCAACATTGAATTTTCCGCCGACGACGCCGATCGATCCCGTGATGGTGACGGGTGTGGCAAAGATGTGGTCTGCGATGGCCGAGAGGTAATAACCTCCTGATGCTGCGACATTGCCCTGTGAAACGAAAACGGGTATGGCAGGTTTTTCGTCTTTGGTTTCGTGCGAGGGGTGATCCTGCTTCTGTGGTCTCAGCCTGCCGGTGGCAAGCATCCATTCACGCCATAGCAGTTGTGAAACGAGAGCCGAACCGCCGGGGCTGTTGATGCGCAATAGCACGGCAGAAAAATTACCGTCGCGCAAAATGTCAGACAGCGGTTCGTAGTCATGCCAGTTGATCGTGCCGGGCCGTGAGGTTGACGATTCGATAATGTTCCCCTCGGCAACAAACAATGCCAGTTTCTTGGTCTTTTTGAAGTTAAAAAGCGGATACATACGCCGGCGGGCGATGTTTTGCGCGTCAAACAAATCGGCTGTTTTCAGCTTCGCTTCTTTCTCGGTAAACTCTTTGAATTCGCTGTAAGCAGACACGGCATCGATCAGTTTCTGCTGCAGAGCTTCGTTCGCGCTTAGCAGGTCGCGCCTACCTGCGGCGGCAAATTCAGGTGATTTTTGCCCTAAGGCGTCGTAAAAATTCTTTTCGATATCGGCGATCAACTCTTCAGTCTGACGGCGCGCCGCTTTCGACATTCCGGTGCGGGTAAAGATTTCCGCGGCACTTTTGAATTCCCCTACCGACAAGAATTGCGGTCTGACGCCGAGGCGGTTGAGCAGATTCTGTACGAAGAGCGATTCGCTGGTAAAAGGCGACAGATCGAACGTAGCTGACTCAGGGCAGGCTACATAATCGCAGGCGCTCGCCATGAACATGGTTATGCGGTCATCGCTGAGCAGGTACGCATAGGTTTTTACTTTCTCTGCGCGGAGCGCCGTGATTAGTTGCCTGATTTCCCACGCCTGAGCCCAGCCGAGCGAATTGGCTTCAAACGTGAATCGCGCGCGGCTGAGTTTCAATTTGCCCCGCCTGACTGCCGTAATTACCGACTGTAGCTCGAGCGCGATCAGATAGAAGCGGTCTTTAGCGGGTTTAAAATAAGCCCAGATACCGTGCGATAGCGGGGCTTCACTGTAATCAGAACGAATGCAGACATCGAGCAAAAGCTCACGGTGTATCGCGCGCAGCCGCATATAAATGAAGAAAAATACTCGCAGCGGCAACAGAAGAATGCGCACAGGAACACGAAGCATTGTTGGCCATGCAGGCGGTAGACAGCGCGAAAATCGAAAAACAGTGATGCTACAGGCGGCTTCGTGAAACGTCGATACATAAGTAAGTTCTTGAATCGCATGAAAACCACCATCGGAATCCCTGTTTTTGTTTGTTTTGTCTTTTGCGCCGGAAAATCTACCCGTGTACCCTCGGGGGCCGAACCCGGGCTGGCGATCGTGCGCGCCAACGTGCAGACCTTTCCAGAGGGGGCCGATAAAGCCCTGCCGCAGGTTAAGAAATTCACCCATGAGGATATTACCGTATTTGCCTGGTCGAAAGATTTCGCCAGGGGAAACGCAACCCTGATCGAAATCGAATCGTCGCGCAGTCTCGACGGCATTCGCCTCGATATTAACGGCCGGGAACGCAAATTGCTCAAGGGCAGGGGATGCCTGTTCGTTTTACACGCCAATTCGGCTGACAGTAAACTCACCGCGAACAAACTCACCGTTTACCGCGGCAAAGATGTCGCGGCGGAGTTCGAGCTTCCGGTTGTCAAAAAGGAATATCCCGTCGCGCATTCAAAAATGACGGTCAACAATTTCTCCAACCAAAGCAAGCCGATGAGCGAAAAGACATTGCAGTGGATCGAAGAAGGCCGCAAGAAAAAAATGCAGGCTTTCATTTCGGCGCAGGAAAATTTTCTCACCAGTGACCTCAGATACCCGCGCGACGAGCATAAGATCACCTCACCGTTTTTTATCAAACGCATCTACGAGCGCTTCAAACTCGTGCGCGGCAAAAAGAAAAAACTCGCCGGAAAAACTTCGTTCCACGGCGGCACCGATCTTAAGGGACCGACGGGGGCGCCGATATTTGCCATTGCTGACGGCGTCGTCAATCTGGCAGAGCAGCTTTACTATGACGGCAATATTGTCATGATCGATCACGGCAACGGCATCATCAGCGGTTATATGCACCAGAGCGAGCTTTTGGTAAAGGCCGGCGAGCGCGTCAAGGCCGGCCAGCTGATCGGCAAAACGGGCGCGACCGGCATGGTCACGGGGCCGCACTTGCATATCTTTCTCCATATCAATGGTGTGAAGGTTGATCCTTTGAGCCTATTGCACCTGCCACTCAGGCCGGCTCACTGAAGTGGAAAATCCCGCGGCGCAAACCGGTTTGATAATTTTTGCGGCGGTCATCGCACTTGCCGCCGGTATCTTGATCGGCGCACACCTGTCGCGGTTGCGCGCTGAAAATAAATTCGTACAGATATTGCAGCAGAAAGAGACCGAATGGCAAAGTGCGGCCGAAGAACTCAAAAAAGCGGCGCTGGTAAAATCGCGACAGATCATCGGCGGATCATTCAGTGAACAACTCGCGCCGTTTCTGCCCGACTTTCCCTTTGACCCGACCGAGGCGCGCTTTATCGGCAAACCCGTCGACTTCATTGTTTTCCGTGGGCTCGCGCAGGGACAAATCGATGAAGTCGCGTTTGTCGAAGTCAAATCGGGCCAAAGTAGGCTCAACCAGAATGAGCAATCGCTGCGCGCAGCAATTGAGCAGCGCCGGGTTTCATTTCACGAATACCGCGTGCCCGACCGCTTGACGGGCACACCCTGAAGTTCGTCGCCAGTTCAGACCACTGCGAGCAAAGCGCCGCGTACGGTTTGATAAACCTGCCCGAGGGGCAATCCGCGCTCTATTTCAAATGTGATTGTGGGTATGCCGCGTTCCCAACCGGCGTATGTGCCGAGCGAACCCGGCGTCGGGTAACCGATATCTTCGGTGATTACATAATTGAGCGCCGACTGCATGCGCTCGGCGTAGGTGCGCGCCGGACCGTTGACGTTGAACATCGGTTTCCATGAATGCAGAGAAACAATGAACTGCGGATCAAATTCGTGCAGCACCTGCATCAGTATCGCGGTTTCACTTTCTGAACCTGCGGTCGGGCCCGAATAATATTTTTCGCCGGGTGAATTCTGTTGCCAGTCTTTTGTCGGCATATTGCGGTTGAGGTCGACACCGTGGCCGTTGTGCCGTGAAAAGTTCGCGAGGCCATCGGGGTTCATCACCGGAATAAAAAATAAATCGGTCGCCGATTTTCTTGCTTTACCGCTGGCCACAAACTCGTCAAAAAAACCCGCGGTCGCGGCGACGCCCTCGGTTTCATTGCCGTGCACACCGCCGATAAAAAGTACGCGCTCACCGTGTCCGGCAATTCGGCCCCCATAGATCGCCCGGCCGCCGGCCGAGGTGCCGAGCCGCCCCAGCGATGAAAATTTTTCTACGAGCCCGGCGGGGTCGTTAAACTGTTCAGAGGGTTTTACTTCGTCGCTCATTTTTCTCTCAGGCCACCAGCGTCTGCGCTTGCAGCCGCTCGGCATTGTGGTATGTATTGTACAGTAGCATAGCGATGGTCATCGGGCCGACCCCGCCCGGCACCGGAGTATAAAACTGCGCGCGTTCCGCTGCGACCGCAAGGTCGAGATCGCCGGTCACCTTGCCGTCGATGCGGTGCATGCCGACATCGATCACAATCGCGCCTTTTTTTATTACTGAACAATCGACGATGCCGCGCACCCCGGTAGCACTTACCAGCACATCGGCAGACGATACAAAATCTTTCAAATTCTGCGTTTTAGAATGGCAGGTGGTCACTGTCATGTTGAGCACTGAGAGCAAGAGCTGAGCCATCGGTTTGCCGACAATGTTTGACCTGCCGACCACCACGGCGTGTTTACCCGCGAGCGACAGTTTGTGCTGCAAATCGAGTTCACGTAGCATCAGGGTAATGCCCGCGGGCGTGCACGGCAGAACCGTATCAGCGCCCGCCAGCAGGCGACCCTGATTGATAAAATGAAATCCATCGGCATCTTTTTCGGGCCTGATCGCCTGCAGAATCTCACTTTCCTTGAGGTGGCCGGGCATCGGCAGTTGCACGAGAATACCGTGTAGGCGCGGATCATTGTTGTACTCGTGTATTTTCGCAATAATGTCTTCTTGTTGCGATGACGCCGGCAAGCGCGAGACTAACGAATAAAACCCCGCTTCAGCCGCAGCCTTTTCTTTACCGGCGACATAGATCTTTGAGGCCTCGTCGTCGCCGACGATGATGACCGCGAGGCCAGGTGGGGTAGTGAGTTTCG